>JAIWNU010000186.1 GCA_020216655.1 Treponema sp.
CGGCATCTGGGTTTACTACAACCTCGTTTATCAGAGGCTCAGTTGCTGTACTATCTGGATGCTTCTCCGTCTCCGTGGAATTTACCGGAGCTGTTGTCTGAGAAACACAGGAAACAAAAAGTAGCGCAATAAAGATACAGAGGTGCATGATCATAGATCTCTTTGTAAATATCATAGCCTATATTCTATCTGAGCAGGGCCGGATCGTCAAACCATATTCATAAATTCTTGTCTTATTGCCCCTTGACGGAGCTTTATGGCTTCCTTATGCTCTTTTTATTATGTTACGAGCTGCTTTTCCGGGATCATTTGATCCGCCAACCTTTGGACATCTGAATATTATTGAGCGAGCTGTCGGTATTTTTGACGAACTTCATATCATTGTCGCGGTTAATCGGGAAAAAAAATACCTTTTTTCACCGGAAGAACGGGTTTCTATGATGAAAAACCTTGTTTCTCACTGGTCCAATGTTTATGTCGATATGTGGGATTCTCTGATCGTCAATTATCTCAGTAAAGAACAGATTAAGGTCTTGATTAGAGGGGTGAGAGGCGTTGCCGACTTTAGCTATGAATTTGATCTTTCCATGATGAATAAGGGACTGAACCCGTCTATCGAAACTATTTTTATGACCACCGATCCAAAATATTTTGTACTCCGTTCTTCTGCCATTAAAGAACTTGCAATTTTTGGCGGAGATATTTCTTCCATGGTCCCTCCCATAGTTGCAGAAGCTTTGAAAAAAAAGTATGATAGAGCCTCTTTATAACACTATCCGGAATTTTGATCTTGACAATCTACGACATTTTGTTTAGATTGTGTCAGACTCTACCGGTACAACGACTTAAGTGAGGTTTTTGATATGGCAGTTCCTAAGTTTAAGACGTCCAAAGCTCGGACCCGGCGTCGGCAATCCATCAATATGAAGCTTGTCGCGCCCACACTCGTTGAGTGCAGTACCTGCGGAAACCGCGTTCTTCCCCATCGGGTATGCCCGAAGTGCGGATTCTACCGTGGCAAGCAGGTAATTGTACCCGAGTCCAAAGCCTAATAGGATAAGGAGATTATCAAGATGGATGAATTATTCGAGAAAATGAAAAAGCTGATCGCCGAGAAACTGGAGATTGATGAAGGTAAAATTACCCTCGATGCTTCTTTCCGGCAGGATCTGGGTGCAGACAGTCTGGATACCTATGAGCTGGTTTATGCTATCGAAGAGGAAATGGGCATTTCCATTCCCGATGAAAAGGCTAACGAGTTCGAAACTGTCCGGGACGCATACGAATTCATTAAATCCCAGCAAAAGTAAGACTGTGAAGGATCGCATATTACAGGCGGTCCCCGCTGGGTCGGTCAACATCAACAGTGTCCGGAAACAGGCCCTGCTTGATTTTCAGAAGGCCGCAAGCATAAGGTTCAGGAGTCTTGAACTTCTGAACCTTTCTTTCATTCACCGCTCTGCTTCTAACGAGTTTCCTCAAAAAATTAATAATGAACGTCTCGAATTCCTAGGTGATGCCATACTGGGTGCCTGTACTGCCACGTTGTTATACGAACGGCTATCGGAGCAGCCAGAGGGAGAGCTTGCAAAAATTAAATCTGTTGTAGTTTCAGAAGATACATTGGCGGGCATTGCCCGGGAACTCCAGATTGATGGACTTTTGATCCTGGGTAAAGGGGAAGAAATGTCCGGCGGCAGGACTAAAAAGGCAATCCTCGCCGATGCCCTAGAAGCCCTCATTGGAGCCTATTACCTCGATTCTGGGTACAAAACCGTCTTTGAATTCATCAGTCCCTATATTTTAGAAGAAATTGAACGGGTTGTGGCTAATCAGCACCACCGGGACTATAAAACCCTGCTCCAGGAAACGAGCCAGCACCTGTTCAGAACCTATCCAACCTACACACTGCTCAAACGGACCGGCCCTGATCATGAACGGATGTTTTGGGTCGAAGTGAGCGTCAACGGCAATACCTACGGACCGGGAATCGGGAAAAACAAAAAAGAAGCTGAACAGGCAGCTGCCCGGCTTGCCTATGAGGCAATTTCCCAATCTGTGCAGCCAAAATAAACATAAATTGGCCGACTTTTGAAGTTGGATTTACTGCTTCAGTTTTTCATACAGATTTCTGGCAATGAGGGATAGTTTTTCCTTCCTGTTTTCTTCAGGATCATCCAGTACGGTTTCAAAAAGTTCTTTCAGGATTTTTCCCATCATCGGGCCCCGGGGAATTCCAAGCTGTGCGAGGTCTTCCCCGTTTACCGCAAGATCCTTTATCGAAAGGGCCTTGTTTTTAGCCAATAGTGCCATGATCCTATCCCGTAAGGGCTGATTCAATGCTGCCGGAGGTTCCCGCCCCGTGGTGCCCCAGGTATCGGCCCTGCGGAGATCAAAAAGATCATTCAAAAAAGGCTCTCCGACCCGGACAATAAAACGCCGTACCGCCGCATCGGTCCACTGGTCATCGTAATGGAACATGTGGACCGCAATAAGATGGCAGACCTGATCAATAAGAGCATTCGGATATCTGAGACGGGTCATAATATCCCGGGCAAGCTGGGCGGACACTTCTTCGTGCCGGTAAAAGGTCCAAATACCGAGTTCATCTTTATCTCTCACCGCAGGCTTTCCAATATCATGAAACAGCGCCGCAAGCCGCACCGCCGGCTTATCTTTTGGTGCGTAATCGCAGGCGAGCAGCAGATGGTCCAGCACATCAAATTGATGAAATCCCTTTTGGTCTACGCCGCGGCAGGCTTGCATTTCCGGAAACAACAGTGCAAGGAGCCCCGTGGTTTCCATTAATCTAAAAGCTATAGAGGGCTGTTCGGATGCTAGAATTTTGTCCACTTCGTCCCGGACCCGTTCCATGGCTACCTTTTCAGTAATGTAGAGGGTCTGCGGTATCGCTTTAAGGGTTTCGTCTTCAATGGTAAACTTTAGTTGGGCTGAAAAACGCAGGGCCCGCAGGGGCCTGAGTCCATCCTCGGAAAATCGTTCTATGGGATTGCCGACACAGCGGATCACCCTGTCCTTTATATCCTTTTGTCCCCCAAAGGGATCTACCAGGCGTTGTTCCGGCAGTTCAAGGGCCAGCGCATTCATGGTAAAGTCCCGGCGAGACAGGTCTTCCTCGATGGAACTGGCATAGCTTACCGTATCGGGCCGTCTGCCGTCGGAATAGGAGCCTTCGATTCTAAATGTGGTGGTTTCTATGGATAGGCCCTTATACAAGATTGTGACGGTACCGTGTTTTATACCCGTAGGAATAACCCGGCGAAACATGGCTTGAACCTCTTCGGGCCGTGCATCTGTTGCCAGATCCCAGTCTTTGGCGGGCTGCCCCCGAACCAGGTCCCTGACAGCACCTCCCACTAAGTATACTTCCTTCTGATGCTTTTTAAAAATCTCTGCCACCTCAAGCACCGAGGGGTGTATGCGGAACTTGCCCATATGGGCCCACTATAATACAATGGGCACGCACAGGAAAAGGGGAGCGGCAAGGGGGGCTTTTTCATGGATCAACATTCACAAGCACTGATATTTATAGGCGGTTCCGGTCCCGATCCTGAAAAATATAAAAAACTTTTGGGTCCAAGTGATATGGTCATTGCCGCCGATTCTGGGCTGATTCGAGCCGAGGCCTTTGGATATAAGCCAGACTGGATTGTGGGGGATATGGACTCCCTTAAGGATGTGTCGCGCCTTTCTGCTTATCCCCAGGACCGCATTATCCGGTATCCGCCGGACAAGGACTTTACAGACACGGAGCTTGCCTTAAGCCTTGCCTGGGATAAGGGCTATATCACAACTACCCTTATTGGCGGAAGCGGCGGCCGAACCGATCATTTATTGGCTATCCTTGCTCTTTTTGAACGAGAAAAAACACCAAGCCGTTGGTTTACCGATTCAGAGCTGGTTTTTCCCCTTGAACACAGCCTTGAATTGAATCTACCGCTCGATACACTGATTTCTCTTTTTCCTGTCGGACCGGGGCCTTGGGAAGCCGAAAGTGAGGGACTCAAATGGCCTCTTAATGGACTAAGCTGGGAACGGGGAAATTTTGGTCTGAGCAACCGAACTTGTCACCCATCAGTTTCTATTAAGGTTCTGTCCGGACGCTTCCTTGTATTCATCCCCTTGGAAAATTTAGATGCCCTTTGATTCTGCTGCTAACTGCTCAAAGGCCTGTTTCAGCCGTTCCAGGCTGTCCAATGGATGCTCAACAAGTACCCGTTTACCGGCAAATAGTTCAGCAATTCCGATCTCCCGGGGGTAACGGGGAATGATATGGTAATGTAAATGCTCTATTGATGCACCGGCATTCAATCCCATGTTGCAGCCAATATTGTATGCCGATGGATGGTATTCCCGATCGAGCACCGAAAGGGACAGATTCAAGATTCGATGAAAGGCGAGCTGTTCATCAATATGTAATTCCCTGAGATCCGTACAATGACGATGGGGAAACAAGATAAGATGTCCCGGATTGTAAGGATAGAGGTTTAAAGATACTGAAAATCCATCACGATCAAAAACGGTTAGATCCTGAACAAGGTCGCTCCTATCCCGAATAAGGCATAAAATACAGCCCTCAGGCCGTTGCCCCTTGAGATAGGCAATCTTTTCAAAATTAAAAAAATACTCCATGCTGATATCAGCATAATCGAGCCTTGTTAAGGATGCAAGCATGAAATTCAGAAGGGTAGAGCCAAAATCGCTGCTCAGCATTTTAATAAAACGGACAGTTATTCTTTTATTTCTCATGAATTGCATGCTCATTCTTTTGTATGGTATAGGAAATTATCAGGGCTTTCTTGCAGAGACCCAATTGCTTTTACTTAACCTCCTGTTGAACAGTAGTTTGTTGCTCACCCTTATTGGAATCGCTACCGTTTTTTATGTTTCTATAAAAGAATCAAAACCCCTTAGATCGGCCCTCATTTATGGTATAATCGCATTTTTTGCCTGCCTACTTTCCTTGGCTGCTGCTTTTTTGATACAAGTTACCAAGGGGACAATATAGTGATAGACCAACATGAAAAGCTTTTTGCCTTAAGAGGGGCTACCGGTTGCAGTAATACGGAACAGGATATTCAGGATAAGGTATATGAACTATACGAAGCCCTGTTGGAACGGAATAACTTGAAAGAAGACAAGATTGTATCCGTTCAATTTACCATTACACCGGATTTAACCGCCCTTAACCCCGCAGCGGCACTGCGAAGATCTGGAAAGGCACAGGATTTGGCTCTTTTTGCAGCCGCTGAACCGGTAATAGAGGGGATGCTGCCCCGCATTATACGTGTACTTATCCATTGTTATTTACCGATAGATCATAGGGTCCAGCATGTGTATATAAACGGAGCAGAGGTTTTAAGGCCTGACAGGGTGGGTTAAAAAACAAAAAAAGTTAAAAATTCATATTGACCAAAGCGATGGTTTTCTGTATAGTGCAAACCATCACAGACGCCATCTTAGCTCAGTTGGCTAGAGCGCGTGACTTGTAATCTCGAGGTCCCCGGTTCGATTCCGGGAGATGGCTGTAGAGCAAGCGGATGGCGCGTTGCATCTAAAAGGTATATTAAGGGGAGATTCCCGAGCGGTCAAAGGGGGCAGACTGTAAATCTGTTGGCTCAGCCTTCGAAGGTTCGAATCCTTCTCTCCCCAACAACGGGGCTGTAAAATAACAAGCGTTATTTTACAGCCTTTTTTTTATTTTTTCCCTTTTTTAAAGGAACAGTCTCATTATGGCACCAAAACCTTTTTATTCTGATGGACTTAAGTTTTCCTGTACGCGCTGTTCAGCTTGCTGTCGTTTTGATCCGGGCTTTGTTTTTTTATCTGACTCGGATATAAACCGCCTGGCACAGGCGGTTCAGATGCATTACACTGATTTTATAGAAACCTACTGCCGATGGATTCCATCCGGAGGCGGCTATGAACAGCTTTCCCTTAAAGAACGGTCTAATTACGACTGTATTTTCTGGAAAGATGGCTGTACCGTCTACGATGCCCGGCCGCTTCAGTGCAGGACGTATCCATTTTGGGCTTCTATTGTTTTACATAAAGAATCCTGGGAAGCAGTAAAAGCTGAATGTCCTGGCATTGACCAAGGCCAGAGGCACAGCAAAGAGGAAATTGCAGCGTTATTACAAATGAGGGAGAAGGATCCAATAGTCGTACGGAGGCGATAATGAAAATACGGTTTTGGGGGGTACGCGGTTCAGTACCCGCTCCCCAATCGCCAGCCCAAATTAAAAGTAAAATATCCAGCATACTAGAACGGATTACTCCCGCAGACATTGAATCAGCTATTTCGCGAGAACGGTTTCTCGCAGATCTACCGCAATGGCTTTTTGGTACCGTGGGAGGAAATACTCCCTGCATTCAGGTAGAATCGGATCAACAGTATCAATTTATACTTGACGCTGGCAGCGGCATTCGAGAATTGGGGCTTGCTTTATCAAAAGCACGGAGGAAACCAAAGCAGCTGCATCTCTTTTTTTCCCATCTTCATTGGGATCATATTCAGGGACTGCCCTTTTTTGGACCCGCCTATGATCCTGGGGTAGAGCTGCATTTTTATTCTCCTCACACAACGATGGAAGAGGCTCTGAAACAGCAAATGAGTACCCCATGTTTTCCCATAACGATGGATGCTATGAACGCACAAAAACATTTTCATGTTTTAGACAGTCCGCTCCATATCGGTGATATGCACGTTTACTATAAAAAAATGAACCATCCCGGGTCCTCCTATTCATATATGTTTACCGATGGCAAAAAACGATTTATATATGCTACCGATACGGAATTGTCGCCAAACGATTTTCAGCGTATTGATGAAAATGCGGCATTTTTTGGCGGCGCTGACGTCCTCGTCATAGATGCCCAATATACCCTTGGAGAAGCGATAGAAAAATATAACTGGGGCCACAGTGCTTTTTCGCTTGCGGTTGACTTTGCTTCTAACTGGGGAATATCCAAGCTTGTGCTCTTTCATCATGATCCAGCCTATGACGATAAAAAGCTCTATAGCATACTGCAATCAGCCCGTTGGTATACAGAACATTCGGCCATTAAGGGCCTTGAAGTGCTTCTCGCAACCGAAGGTATGGAAATTCAACTGTAATTATGAACAACAAAGAACCATCGATCGAACTGTCGTTAACGGAAATTTTAATTCTCTTTCCCCGGCTCAAGTCTCAAGAGGACCGGCTTTCCGAACCGGAACGGGATATCCTTTCTAAAATGGAAGCCCTGCTGTATGAGAATCTTTCCATTGATGAACTGGAATCCCTTTTGAAAAGGAAATGAAATGTATAAATCCCGGTTTATCCTTATCAGTTTGCTGCTGATGTTTACAGTACTTTTATATTCTGAAGCCTTTCCCAGTTCCGCGGGGCTTTTCCTGCCCGGAACCTATATGGGGTGGACAGATCCTTCGCTGTTCCTTGACAGTAGCGCAGCAGATGCTCGATTGCCTTTGATTAATCCCGCAGGAGCGGCATCTTTTGAATTGCCCCAATATACACTCGCATTAGGAAGCATGTTCCCCAAACATGCTTCATCCGAAATGGCCGCTGCATTTGATGTATCCCTATCGGCACTGTACCCATTACCCTTTGCTGTGCTATGGGGAGGTATCGAAGGCCTCCTTATTCCGAAACAAATTCCCGATATGAAAGACGATGGCGGACTGAGTCTTGCTGCAGGTCTATCCAAAAAACTGGGAGAACATTTTTCTGCCGGTTTTGGTATTAGTTCTGTTTGGCCCCTCAACCCTGGCAACAATTGGACTCTCGGACTTGCTCTCGGGATTCAGCAGTTTTTGCCTTCTTTCGGCGCTGGGGGCAGCATCTTTTACGGCTCTCTGGTAAACGGCGGCAATGGTTCTGAGCGTTTTTATCCTTTTA
>JAIWNU010000187.1 GCA_020216655.1 Treponema sp.
CTCAATACTTTCATGGAAATGCCGATACCTATGTTGTAAAGAATCGAGGCGTTACCGGTATCTGTGCCCGGTGGCACCGGTATCATCTGGAACGCCGTCTCGATGCAATTTTACGACGGGAGGGGATTGGGCGGTAATCATGGAAAAGAAACAAGTATTATATATTATCATATCCGTAGGACTGGCCCTTACTCTGTTTATTGTAGGCGCCATCTGGATCATTTCATCCAAAAAACAAGGCACCAGTTCCTTAGCGGCCCTTCAGGGCGGTACATCAAATACTGCAGCCCCAACAGCTCAGGCGGGGGATTCCGCCGCAGCAGTCCAGGGCCAGGGTGCCAGCGGCAATACGATCAATCCTACCGAATGGGTTAAAAATCCTCAAACTGTTCAGGGGGTCCAGACACCGCCCCCCGGAACACCTACCAGCCGGGGAGACATTATCATCGTCTATGGGGACAACACAGTCACGAGCAAAACAAGCGGAGCTCTTCCTTCTGCAGCGGTGGATCCCAACAGCGTTGTTATCCAGGTACCGCAGCCGCAAACGTCGGACACAGCCCCTGCTGGTACGAGTACGGTTACAAGTACGGCCACAAATCAGACCGTAGAGACGAAACCGGCTGCAGGAACAGGGAGCGGCGCTGCCCCTTCGGTGCAGATAAACCAGACAAAAACTGTAACAAGCGCGCCGGCAAAGCCCAGCGCAGGAACGACAGCGGCTCAAACTGCGGCAAAGCCTAGTACACCGAAAATCTATACCGATTACTGGGTGCAAACCGGAGCGTATTCGACCAAGTTAAGGGCCGAAAATGCCAAGGAGCAGCTTAAAGCCAAGGGCATCAGCTCTGTGGTGGATGTAAAAGAAGTGAATGGCAAAACCTATTACCGGGTTCGCATTGGCCCATACACAACCCAGAAGGAAGCCCAGTACTGGCTGTCTTTAGTAAAAAACATAGACGGTTTTGCGGAAAGCTACGTCAGCAGCGTTCAGACAAAGCGATAGGGGTTATAACGACAATTAAAGCAGGGCCTGTACATGCTGCCGTATTCACGGTATGCGTTGCAGGCCCTTTTGTTTACTCATCCTCATTTTAGCCATCCGAGCCCCGAACAATTGCTGCGCCCAAGAGGATGATACACCCGAACCGTATCCCAGCGGACAAGAGTTAAAGGTTCGTTCTGACACAGCGCTCATTTCTCGATACGAGGGCCCCTCGGTAAGCCAGCAAAGCGATATCAGCCTTAATTGCCTCACAGATCTTCAGTTTCACCTCTACACCTTACACACTGTTCCCCTTGGGCAGAGCGAAGAGGGAATAACGTCTCAAAGCATCATCTATCCCGATACAGTCGGGTTAGAAATATCAGCACAAAAAGGAAATTTCCGTATCCTGTATGGTTCACTTTCTCTAGGAGGCCTTGAAAATCGGCTTCAAAACATATGGAACAAGGCGCTTTTGCTTCCCCTTTCCTACGCCATTTCTGCCCCACGGCTCAAGCGAAGCACATCCGCAGTCCAGAAACAGGACATGGCCGGTTATGTTACTCTGCTTAGAGGCCCCCGGACTATGCTCTATAGCTGCATTCACCTGGAAGACCCGCAGAATATCAATACCATACTCGGGTTTCAAATCTATCAGATTGATGAATGGACACTGGATCTTGAGTCCCTCCTTTGTTCTCGTATGCTACCCGAAAGCCATGCAGAAACCTGGTTCTCCTCTCACCCTTTTGTTCCTGAACGGCGGCAAATGCTCTCCGCTTTCGGCTTAAAATGGGAGGGCCCTCGAGCTTCAATTGCCGGTGACGCAGCTATTTCATGGACCGAATGGGAAGGCCTCGGCTGGTATTACAAGGGCTCTTTCTCTTTCGGCCCCCCGGCCTTTCGGTTTTCCGGAGGAGCCGAAAGCATTCAAGGGAATTTTCGCGATAGCGGGGGAACAGCAGCGGACAACAATAGCCGCGGAAGGCTGGAGCTTTCTCTAAAAAGCAGAAATTTTGGTTCAGTCATTTTAAATATGGAAACCATGTATGCAAACAACGATACAGGTTATCCTGCATATTTAGAGGAAATAGCAGGTGCTCTTGCTGTTTCCAAGGGTCGGCTGTTCCGTTCATGGTGGCTTATGCCGGATAAGCTTAAGCTGGAAACCGGGTATAAAGAGAGTGAAGCCACACCTTATTTTGGAGCAATGAACCTAACCTTTACAGAAGGGGGAACAAAAGCAGGCTTTGAACAAACAGGCTCGCTTTCGCTGCGTTCAGGAAGTCCCTGTCTTCAGCCTGGGGTGACCGCTCTCCAAACCCGCTATTCACTTTCCATCCAGGGCCATCTGCAAATGAACCGAATGACAATGCAGGCCGAGACAGGATGGAAAAAAGACTATAATGAGTCTATTTATGGAAATGCCAGCATTAAAGTGTCCTATACACAAGAAAACCTTCGTATTTCAGGATCTTTAGACGTGCCGGTCTATAATAACGACTCCTGCAAAGCAACTATTTCTGTAGTCTGGCAGCGGTAGCATAAAAACTATCAATGCGGTATGCCTCTTGAAACTTGTCGCAAATATTACTATATTGTAGAAGCTGAAAGTATATAGTAGCCATCCTTACGATTACCGTGGACAGCTTCCAGGTTGGACTCAAAACGACAGGATTGCACGGCTGCTGTTTACAATTCGAACGTTGAGTCGAACCCGCCTGTGAGCGGGAAGCTATACTAGGGACAAGAGGTATAATACGAGATGGGCATCGATATAACCAAGATGCGGAATATCGGAATCAGTGCACACATCGATTCTGGTAAAACAACGCTTTCCGAGCGTATTTTGTTCTACTGCAACAAAATACATGCAATTCATGAAGTACGCGGAAAAGACGGTGTCGGGGCTACCATGGATCACATGGAGCTGGAACGGGAACGGGGCATTACCATCCAGTCTGCGGCCACCCAGGTTCAGTGGAAGGATCATATCATCAACCTGATCGATACCCCCGGACACGTAGACTTCACCATCGAGGTTGAACGGTCTTTACGGGTTCTCGACGGAGCTATTCTTGTGCTCTGTGCCGTTGCGGGTGTTCAATCCCAGTCAATTACGGTTGACCGCCAGCTCAAGCGATATCACGTTCCCCGTATTGCCTTTGTAAACAAGTGCGACCGGACCGGCGCCAATCCCTTTAAGGTGCGCATGCAGCTCCGGGAAAAGCTCGGCCTCAATGCGGTCCTTACCCAGATTCCCATAGGGCTCGAAGACAAACTCGAAGGTCTTGTGGACCTCATTACCCAAAAGGCAGTTTATTTTGATGGAGACCAGGGAACCCAGATCCGCTATGCCGAAATTCCTGCCCATCTTCAGGCCGACGCGGCCAAATATCGGGAAGAACTCTTAGATGCCCTCTCCATGTTCTCTGATGAGCTTGCAGAACTGTATTTGGCGGGCGAGACCATTCCCGAAGACCTCATCTACGCCACCATCCGGAAAGCTACCATTGCCGAACAGTTTGTACCGGTCATGATGGGTTCTGCGTACAAGAACAAGGGTGTGCAGCTGCTCCTTGATGGTGTCATGCGGTACCTGCCCAATCCGAATGAAGTAGAAAACGTTGCCCTTGACCTGGATAACAACGAGGCTCCGGTTAAGCTCAAGGCTGACGAAAATCTTCCCACCGTTGCCCTCGGCTTTAAGCTCGAAGACGGCCAATACGGACAGCTTACCTATGTGCGGATTTACCAAGGATCCATTAAAAAGGGTGATGAACTGTACAACTCCCGTGCGCACCGCAAGTTCAAAGTTGGCCGCCTCGTTCGTATGCATGCGAATAGTATGGAAGACATTAACGAAGGTTACCCTGGAGACATTGTGGCCCTCTTCGGTATCGACTGTGCATCGGGCGACACCTTCTGTTCACCTTCGATTAACTATGCAATGACCAGTATGTATGTCCCTGAACCGGTTATCTCCCTTGCCATTACTCCCAAGGATAAAAAGTCCGCAGACCAGATGGCCAAGGCTCTCAACCGCTTCACCAAAGAGGACCCCACATTCCAGACCTTTGTGGATCCAGAGTCTAACCAGACTATTATCAAGGGAATGGGCGAGCTTCACCTCGAAGTTTATATCGAACGGATGAAGCGGGAATACAAGTGCGAAGTAGAAACCGGTATGCCCCAGGTAGCTTACCGCGAAACTATTACCCAGCGTGCCGACTTTAACTATACTCATAAGAAGCAAACCGGTGGTTCCGGACAGTACGGTCGTGTGGCCGGTTACATGGAACCCCTTGAATCAGGCGACTACGAATTTGTGGACAACATCAAGGGCGGTGCGATTCCCAATGAATACATCCCCAGCTGTGATAAGGGCTTCCGCGAGGCCATTAAAAAAGGCTCCCTCATTGGCTTCCCCATCGTGGGTGTTCGCTGTGTTATCAACGATGGTCAGTCCCATCCGGTCGACTCTTCGGATATCGCGTTCCAGCTTGCAGCTATCGGAGCCTTCCGCGAAGGCTATGCAAAAGCCAAGCCCTGTATTCTTGAACCCATTATGAAGGTTTCCGTGGAAGGACCTACCGAATTCCAAGGAAATATTTTTGCCTCACTTAACCAACGTCGTGGTATAATAACCTCGTCCACAGAGGATGGTGCTTATTCCCGTGTGGAAGCCGAAGTTCCGCTCAGCGAAATGTTCGGTTATTCTACGGTACTCCGCTCCTTGACTCAGGGCAAGGCCGAGTTTACCATGGAATTTGAGAAATACGGGAAGGTCCCGTCCAGCATCTCCGATGCTCTCATCAAGGAATTTGAAGAGAAGCGGAAGAAGGAACAACACTAGAAAGGAGAGGTCATGGTTAAGCAAGAACTTATTCAGCGGAGCCCTGTTCGCGTGTTTGAGAAATCTATTCACGGAGGGCTCAAGGCGGGTGAAATCGGGGTTATTGCATCCAGAAAGGGTGTTGGTAAAACTTCCGTCCTTGTCCAGATTGCCCTGGATAAATTGCTGCAGGGGAAAAAGGTTATCCATGTTTCCTTTTCTCAGCACACAGATTATGTCATAGCCTGGTATGAAGATATCTTCTCTGAAATCGCCAAAAAGAAGAATCTTGAACATGCACTGGAAGTAAAAAACGACTTGGTTAAGAATCGTGTGTTGATGAACTTTAACCAGGACGGCGTAACCAGCGAGCAAATTTTAAGAAGCCTCAGGGCAATGATAATAGACGGTGGCTTTAAGGCCGACGCACTTATTATCGATGGTTATGATTTCTCACGGGCTACTAAAGAACGGATCGCTGCAGTCAAGGAATTTGCAAAGGAACTGCATCTTGAAATTTGGTACAGCTGCAACATTCTGCCTGAAGAATCCAAAACAGATAAGGCAGCTATTCCCCAAATTCTTCAGGATTATTCTGATCTCCTTGATATCATCATCGTACTGGAACCCAAACAAGACTTCGTTCAATTCAGTGTTGTAAAGGACCGAACCATTTTAAATCCTACCCATTTGGATTTAAAGCTTGATACTAAAACGCTGTTAATTGCTGAAGTCTAAGAAGGTTTTCTAACACAAATCATGTATTAAATTAAATACACTGGAAGCTGTCCCTGCATGATGGACAGCTTCTTTTTTTTGTCTTAAAATTGGGCCCCTGTATTTTTTCTTACATTCTTGCAATTTTTTTTAATATCATGCTATACTAAACCGGTTAAATGGAGGAATCATGCAACGAAAGAGTGGCATTTTATTACATCCAACCAGCCTACCCGGGCCCTATGGTATTGGAGATATCGGATCCCAGGCCTTTGCATTTATAGATTGGCTTGCGCTTGCGGGACAAAAAATATGGCAGGTGCTGCCCCTCGGACCTACCGGCTACGGAGATTCTCCCTACGCGTCATTTTCAACCTTTGCGGGAAATCCTCTCCTTATTAGTCTCGACGCACTTGTTTCAGAAGGTTATTTATCCGAACAAGATTTAGCAGATTGTCCAGCCCCTCAAGAAGGTGATGTTGATTATGGAATGATAATTCCTTGGAAGTTCAATAAACTTCACCGTGCGGCGCAACGATTCTTAGCTTCCACAAATACCTCAGCTATTGATGCTTTTAATCATTTTAAAAAGGAAGAAGCCTGGTGGCTGGACGATTATGTCCTTTTTATGGATATAAAAGAGCATTTTGATAAAAAAGCAATGGCTGAAGGGCGCTTTGGTGCAATGTGGTCCAACTATTGGCCTAAGGAACTTGCTCTTAAAGATCAGACAGCAATTAATGCATGGCTTAACGACGCACAGCACCAGGCTTCTATGGAAGAACGCCGGGTTATTCAATATTTCTTCTTTTCTCAATGGTATAAATTAAAACAGTATGCAAATTCAAAAGGTATCTCGATAATAGGCGATATCCCCATATTCGTAGCCGCCGACTCTGTAGATGTCTGGGCAAATCGGAATCTTTTCCAAATAAATGATGACGGACAGCCCATTGCGGTTGCTGGAGTTCCACCTGACTATTTTAGTATTACAGGACAGCTCTGGGGTAACCCCCTCTATAACTGGAAAGCCCATGAAGCAGAACAATTTAGCTGGTGGATTAAACGTATCAAAGGTAATATGCGGCTCTTCGACTATCTCCGCGTTGACCACTTTAGGGGATTCGAAGCTTATTGGGCTATTCCATTCGGGCATCCGACAGCAGAACATGGCCGCTGGGAAAAAGCTCCAGGCCATGCATTCTTTAAAAAATTAAAAGAAGAACTGGGTGATATTCCAATTCTTGCAGAAGACCTTGGCTTTATTACCGAAGAAGTTCGTGATTTACGGGATTCCTTTGGTTTACCAGGCATGAAAATTCTTCAGTTTGCATTTGATGCCAACGAAAGCGGTAAGGGCCTTAACACTTTGAATGGTTTTTTACCCCATATGTATACACCCCTCAGTGTTGTATATACCGGTACCCATGACAATGATACCATGAAAGGCTGGCTCGATAAGGCATCACAGAAAGAAAAAGATTTTATTATTAAATATCTAGGATATGAACCTGATGATATGGTCAAGGCACTAATCAGGCTTGCTATTTCTTCTGTATCAGAGTTTGCTATTATCCCCATGCAAGATATTCTCGGACTTGGTTCAGAAGCCCGAATGAACACTCCTTCTACATTAGGAATTAATTGGAAGTGGCGAAGCAAATATTCGCATTATTCTAAGGAAACCGCGGAATATCTTAAAAATCTTTCATATATGTACGGAAGAAATATAGAAGAATAAGGTTTATTAAGTCTATTAATTAAAAGATGTAACCACCTCTATAAATTAGTGCTTTTAGAGGTGGTTTTTTTTCTAACTTACCTGCTTTCCTACCTACTTTTGATACTGACTTATTTTTATTGCATTTTTTTATAGAAGTGATAGGCTATTCAGTATTAGAAGAAGTAATTGCCATGAAACTTGTCAAAATGATTATATTTATACTTTTATTAATACTGATAACTATTTTTGCTAGCCAAAACACTGCATTTGTTAGTATTAATTTTTTAAATTTTACTGTAAACGGATCCTTGTCCTTAGTACTTTTGATCACCTTCGTATTTGGCTTTCTCTCTGGTGTTCTCTTTCTTTTGCCCTCTTATATTCGAAAATCAATAAAAAAAACTATTAAAAATAAAGCGATACAGGAAAATGTATCAGAAGAAAAAACCGACAAATAATAAAAACCAACTATTTTGTTTTGCTTTGTTATCCTGGGAGCTGCATACTGCATAGTTAGCTTAGACCTGTATTTATTCCAGCCGCCCTTCCAGGGCAGCTAGAATA
>JAIWNU010000188.1 GCA_020216655.1 Treponema sp.
TTCAGTTCACTGTGGAATTGCTCGCTGATGCCATGATCATGATACACGGCAATAACCGTCTCGGGGGACTCGTACCTGTTGGTCCACCAAGATTCCACCTCAATGTCCGGAAACACCAAGGCGTTCCCCTTGTTGTCGATGGTCCGAATCGTGACCTGGAACACGGTATCCAGTTCCGGCTTGTCCGCTTCGGCCTTCGGATGAGTCTGGGTAAGCGTGCCGGTATACACGTGTTTGCCCTCACGGGGGCTGCTTGCCTTTCTGAGCGTCTGTGCCACATCCATCCAGAATTCCGGGTTGTCCCTGCGCAAATTGCGCTTGATGATGAAGAAATGTCCGCTTTCTACCAGTGGTTTGATCGTGTCATAGGCGTCATTGCCGCCGTCTAGCCTGAACAGGACCGGATGCTTCAACGGCAGCCGTTTCAGATACAGCAGATTCCTGGCGATGAAATCCGGAGTACCCTTCTGGCAATGCTGCGAACCGGGCCTGAGCTCGCAGTCGAGCATGTACCCTTCGCGGCCAATGTAGCTGAAGATAGGGGCGTAGCCTTCTGGCCTTGGACAAGCAGGCCATAAAGGCTCAAGAGCACGGCATGAAAGAGCGTTGTGGGTTCAAGTACCCTTTTTATATCGATAAAGTCTGCTGTTTAATACAGAAAATATTGGTCCTGAAATAAATATAAAAATAATTAGATATAATAAAACTACTCCTATATCTTGCTTACAATATATCATTATGTAACTTCCTAATGCTGCTGGAACAGAAAATACAATTCCCTTTTTAACATGACTCCAATAGTTTAACAAAATTTCAACCCTCCATTTTCTATGTATGAACACATAATCATCAAGCAAACTAAATTGTTATATCAGAGCTCTTGCAAAACTCCGCGAGTTTTGCAAGAGCCTCAATTTACAGCCCTGTTACAGCCCCCCAAATTGCACCGGTTAGAGCACCCCATTTAGCTGATTCAACAATATCGTTTGCTATTTGCTTACCACTCCTATTCTCTTTTTTAGTCACCATTCTATAAGCGGTTCTGCAGCTTTCACCTATCGCACCTCCTACAGCACCACCAGAAGCTCCTATAACTGCACCTATTAGCCCTTCACCTTGTACTAAGATTTTTTCACTTTCATTAAGCCCGACTCCTTCCACATCGTCAAAGTCCGCAGTAGAAACAGCTACAGCCTCTCGGGTTTCTGCCCCAGGAGCCGGCACTTCTGCCATTACCATGGTAGCACCAAAAACGAGCACCAGTAAAGATGCAATGAGCTTTTTCATTTCTCTATACCTCCATTACATTTCCCCCCCCCGTGTTATTGTCAAGTCAAATTTTTATTTTTTGTCATTCTGGGGGATCTATGGCAACAATCCTTTCGTTCCTCTTACTCGTCCAAAAGATGCAAAGCGCTGAATCCCTTCGCTTTGCACACGTAGCAGAGCAGGGCTACGACACATCCTGCGGGCTTACAGTCCTTTCCGACCTATTAAGCCGGTACTGGGACTATCCCGTTTCGGAAGAGACTTTGCTTACTGCATGGCGCTCCCTTAAACAAAGATGCGAACAAGCACAGGGAAAGAACTACGCAATCTCTTTTAAAGATATGCAAGACCTTCTTGCCCAAGAGGGCTTTGCTTCTAAAGCCTTCTGTTTTACCTATGCACAGCTTGTAAAAGCAGCTCAGACATACGCTCCGATTGTTCTTCATTTCGCAGACCAGGCGGGACACTTTGTTTTGTGTCTTACCGCCGATGATGCATCTCTTGTTATCGCCGATCCTGCAGAGGGAGTTTATTGGCTTTCCCGGGATGACCTTCTTTCTCGCTGGCAGGGCTATGCCCTATTAGTGCAACGGTCAGACCAACAAAAAAATAAAGCCACACTCCATCGTATCCTTCAGGACACACAGGAAAAGCGAGAAACCTTAACGCGACTATCGCTAATACAATGGGGAGGCCGGTAATGTACAAAGGCTTAAGGATTGTACTTTGTATACTATCCATCAACAATATACTCATTGCCCAGGAATCAGTACATAATCGGCTTGCGGTACAGGACGAAAAGCCCTGGCAGACAACCTTGGGGGCCGAGTGTTCGCTGCTTCCGCTGCTCCAGGGAGATAGGGCAGCCCTGCTATCTCTGCAATCTTCAGCGGATATTCTAATTAATAACAAGTGGTACGTTTCTCTTTCATTCCCGATTTACCTAAGGCTGCCCCTTACCGTCTCCGATAGCGTGGCTATCATCCTTGCTCAAGGAGACCTGAATTTCACCGCTTCGTGGATAGGACACAGCAACCGGGGGCAGCACCGCTTCGGTATGAGCTGGACCGCACCCACCGGTATATCCGCTACGGAATCAATCCAGCATAGCATCATCCAAACCGGCGGAACACTGCATCACCTTGATCTATTTTGGCAGTACACCCGCTACACCGATCCGGTGAGCCTAGACCTGGGTATCCGCCTTGGCACTGGCATCCCCGGAACCCTTTACGAAGCTTTCTATTGGGAACCCTTGGCGGCCGGGATTACGAGCGGAGCTACCATGTTGATGAACCGCTGGCTTGCTTTTCAGGTTAGCCTATTACAGTCCATCATGCTGCCACCTCGATCAGGAGACCACTGGACATCCGATACCTTGCTCTATCAGGCCCGCCTCACCGGCGGACTCTGGTACACCGAAGGCAGTCACAGCTTCGGTATTGAGCTGGGCCATGATATGGCAAACCCATGGGAGGGACTTGCCATTTCGGTGCGGTACTCTTATACGATTAAGCCCAAAACAGTCTCGTTAGAGTTCTTTTTCATAACCCTACTTGATTCAATCTGGCATACCTATGCCCCGATTCTATCCCATCGCCTTGCCCCAGGTTGGCAAAAATCAGTATAATGCGAACCAATTTCAAAACTATCTTAGTTTTGAAATAGCCTCATTCGGTGTGTCCAAGGAGTACATTGATGCGGTAAATATCCCTTACCGACATTAAACCGACCGGTTTTTACATATCGGCAACTATTTTGGGGCCATCAAACCGACCCTGGAACTAGCCCGGGATTATGAAGCCCGGTATTTTATCGCCGACTACCATATTGATGGCCTTTACCGCCAAGGGGCTCATGAACCGGGCCCATGCGTACAAGGCAGCAGTCCAGACGAACAATGAAAAGGGCGAAGACCCCGATGCAGGGATTAACATGGGGCTCTATACCTACCCGGTTCTCATGGCGGCGGACATACTCCTCTTTGATACCGACGTGGTCCCCGTGGAAAAGGACCAGGTCCAGCATGTAGAAATGGCCCAGGACATCGCGGGGGCCATTAATTTTAACCTGAATCCGAACACTTTTGGGGGCATGTCTCTGGAGTGGCAAGTTGTCATGGGGGAGAGGCCGAAAAACATCCCGAAAGTGCGTAAGCAGGAGAGGACCCCCGCATTTCGGTCTGTGTTGTAGTCATCCCCTGGCGTCCTGAGCCACCCTTTTAGGGCAGGCCCCCGTATATACGGACATGCTACCCCCTGCATCCCGGGGAGAAAGTTTTTGATTCGGCCGATCACGTTAGGATTACAACGCTTCGAATGAGCGGTGTAATTCCCGGAAGACCGGGAGCCACGGATCCTTTTCCCAAATGCACAGGAACACAGCCATCCCGTGTCTTGTCAGCTTGCAGCCGATGCGGGTGAGGTCGTCGATCACTTTCCGCAGGCACTTGCGCTCCACATCGGTCTTCACGGGCAACAACCCCTTTGCGGCCAATGCTTTCTGGCCTTGGACAATCAGACCATAAAGGCTCAGGAGCACGTCATGGAAGAGCGTTGTGGTTTTAAGTACTTTGTGCAAACCGCAGCTTCTTGCGATCTGCCCGACCAGTACCATTCCCCCTACACTTCCGATTGTTTCTGTGGTAGACTTTATCCTGAACTCCATATTCACCCTCCATGTGCATTTTGACTTTAACTATTCCATTATACACCATTGAGTTGGATATGGGGTTCACCGTTTTTGTTCGGATCCAGGATGATTTTAATAGCAAAAAACGGTTAAACCGCAAAAACCCGAGGAAATGCTCTGGCTGTCTGATAACTAACCGAGTTGTCAGACAGCCTCAATTAGTATTAGGAATTGAGCCAATATTAAGAGGCGGTCACTTTTGAATTTGGGCAATTTTCATTAAAAAAAGCCCCGCTCTGGGTGCGGGGCTGAACCTATCGGCGGCTTGGGCTGTCTGCAAAAGCTTTAATATGCCTTAAGGATATCCAGAAGCCGCCCTTTATCGATGTTTCTCAGGAAATTTGCAAGCCGCGGTCCCTGGTCCTTGCCGACCAGGGCCTGATAGGCCGCGCGGAAGAGTACTTTGCCATCCATGTGGTGTTCGTTGGCCACCGCATAAATAGCTTCCCCGCAGGACTTGTCATCCGCAAAGGTCTCGATTTTAGCCACGACTTTGTCTCGTAGGTCCCGGATTGCGGCGAGCTCTGTATCCGGAAGCTCTGCCCGCTCTCCTGCAGGCCTCAGATGGAACCGGAAATCTTCTGGAGCGCATTCCTGTATCCAATACCAGGCGCATTCGCATCTTTTGCGGAATGCGGGAATCTGCGCCTCCGTGATATCGGCTAACCCCGCAATTACCTTGTCGATATTGCCGTCGGCAATCTGGATCAGGTTGCACAGGTGCCGGAATGGTACCTGGTAGGGCATGACCGCCGGCATTCCCTGTACCTGGGATAGCTCGTAAATGCGGCGTTCCTTTGCATAGGTTTCTTCATCCTTTGCTTTTTCGACGCCCCAGGCAATCCGTTCGGTCTTATCATAGTCTTCGTATATCTTGATGACATCCAGGTCAAAGGAAATGGAGAACTCGGTGTTCGGCCGCGTTCCCGCAAAGAGGTAGCGGGTTACCTCAGGGGTATAGACCCGGAGAATATCATAGAGGTCGACCACTTTGCCCTTTGAACTGGACATTTTTCCAGGAGTCCCCTTAATACCAATAAAATCGTACCTGAAGGTGATGGGAGCGTCCCATCCATACACGTCCTTGCAGACATGTTTTGCCGTATCAAAGGATCCGCCCTGGCTATGGTGATCTTTGCCGGCAGGTTCAAAGTCTACCTTTTCGAATTCCCAGCGCATGGGCCAGTCTACCCGCCAGCCGAGCTTTACACCCTTGGCGGAGCGGAGGTCCACCGTTTCCTTATGACCGCATTCGTTGCAGTGGTACGTTACGCACCACTGGCCGTCCCAGCCGTCGATATCGGTGGTGTCCCGGTTACAGGCATCGCAGAACACACTAATGGGCCACCATTCGCCCTGAATCTTGTGTTCCTCGTCCCGGTATTTATCCAGGATGTTTTTTAGTACTTCCCGGTGTTCCAGGGCTTTGCGGATGCCTTCGGCATACATGGATGCGCGGTACCGTTTTGCCTGATACAGAAATTCGGGGAAAATGCCGACTTCGGGCAATATGGACTCCACATCAACCTCGTGGTGCCGGGCATAGCTTTCGTCCCGTTCCCAGGGGTCGGGTACCATGGTAATGGGAAAACGGAGATACTTGGCAAGCAGCTCCTGTTTTGGCATGTTCAAGGGGACCTTGCGGAAAACGTCGTAATCATCCCAGGAATAGATAAAACGGACCTTCTTGCCCCGGTCCCGCAGGGCGCGGACCACGAGGTCTACGGAAATTATCTCTCTAAAGTTGCCGATATGTACCGTGCCTGAGGGAGTAATACCCGAAGCGCAGGTGTACAAGTCCTTATCACCTTTTTCGCGGATGATTTTTTCCGCGGTCTGGTCAGCCCAATGTAAATTCTTTGTATCCATAACAGGAGGAGTATACCGAAAAGGACCGTTTGTAGCAATGAGGATATGTGGATTGTTTATCTTCGCCAGAATTCGGGGGTAAAGAGGATAAAGACGGTCCAGAGTTCAAGACGTCCCGCAACCATGGCAAAGGAACAGACCAGTTTTACATAGTCCGGGTAATGGGCATAGTTTTGGCTTGGTCCCACAATGCCGAAACCGGGGCCGATATTGCCTACGGTGACGAGGGCGGTGGACAGGGCAGAGACAAGGTCTGCCCCTGAAATAGTTACTACCATGGTTACGGCAAAGACCAGGGCCAAGTACAGGAATACAAAACCCGCTACACCATACACCACATCTTTCCGACCCACCCGGCCGTTGAGCTGGATACTAAAGACCCCCCGGGGGTGCAAGAGCCGTCGGATTTCGTTGCCCGCCTGTTTAAAAAGAACCACATGCCGCACTACCTTAATGCCGCCGCCGGTAGAGCCGGAGCAGCCGCCGATAAACATAAGCACCAGCAGCACTGCCTTTGCAAAGGATGGCCAGAGATCAAAGTCGGCGGTGGCAAAGCCCGTGGTTGTCAGAATAGACGCCACCTGGAAGGATGAAAAGCGCAGGGCTTCAGCCATGGTGTTATATTTTGGCAGCAGTGTCAGGGCTATCAACAAGGATGCAATAAGAATGATGGCCAAATACACCTTAAGTTCTGTATTTTTAATTATATCCTGGAATTTTCCCTGCAAGGCCCGGTAGTAAAGGCTAAAGTTCATGCCCGCCAGGATCATAAAGATAGTAATAACCCAATCAATCCAGGCTGAATTATAGTAGGCAATGCTGGCGTTTTTGGTTCCAAAACCGCCGGTCGCCATGGTCGCAAAGGCATGGGTGACCGCATCAAACCAATTCATGCCGCCAATCATAAGGAGCAGGACTTCGAGGGCTGTAAGACCGATATAGATAAACCAAAGGATTTTTGCTGTAGCAGTGATTTTGGGGGTAATCTTGTCTTTTTCAGGTCCCGGTGCTTCTGCCTTAAGGAGCTGAAAGCCCCCGACGCCGAGGAGCGGGATAAGGGCTACGGTGAGCACGACGATACCCATGCCGCCGAGCCAGTGTGTCATGGCTCTCCAAAAAAGTATTGCCCGGGGCAGTGTTTCTACATCGGCAAAGATGGTTGCCCCCGTGGTGGTAAAACCGGATACACTTTCGAACAGGGCGTCTACCGGATTGGAAACGACTCCGGTCACGATAAAGGGTATGCTGCCAAGGATGCTGGTTAAGAACCAAGCCAGGGATACCAAAAGAAAGCCGTCTCCGGCGTTCAAAAAGACCTGGCTGGATTTACCAAGTAAAAGAGCCAGCAGGGCACCGCTTGTACAGACCAGTATAGGGTATAAAAAAGCTCGAATACTTTGTTCATGGCGGTCCGCAATGGCTAAGAAGAGGGATGGAATCATGGAAAGGGCGATGAGCCCTAAAAGCAGGGCTAACACCTTAATGAGGATACGCCGTTTCATTCCTGCCTGCCAAAGAGTTTTTCCAGTTCCGTTTCTACACCCTTGCGGGCAATAAGGACAAGCTTGTCATAGGCTTCGAATTCATGTTCTCCATGGGGAATAAAAGATGTGCCGTTGCGTGTTATGAGCATAACAAGGCCCCCGGAAGAAAGATGAAAGTTTTTCAGTTTTTCTCCGCAGACCGGAGCGTCGGGGGTAACGAGTATTTCCAGAATCTCAATGGAGCCTTCGCCGAGCCGATGCAGGCCCGTAACGCCGCTTCCCATGAGATGGGCCAATATGGAATCTATAACGACCGATTTTATAGGTATTACCACATCGAGTCCCAGCCGTCGCGCAAT
>JAIWNU010000189.1 GCA_020216655.1 Treponema sp.
CTCTTTTAAAACTCCCTGAATTATAAAAGAGCCCCAATTTAAAATTTCTTCGTTTTATCTATATAATTTTATAGATAAAGCCCCCAACTGCTTGACGCACCCCTAAATAGGGAATATCATATCTTTACTATACAGCATTAAATCACGCACACTTTTCCAAATCCGAAGGGTCCAAGCTATTTCCAGCTCATGGTCCAGCATAAGGAGGGCCTTATATGGCCATTAAGACGTTTAAGGGCGGTATACATCCGCCTGAGCGAAAGGCAGCCACTACCGGCAAGGTCATTGAACGTATCGCTCAACCCAAACAGGTAGTGATTCCCATCAACCAACATTTCGGAGTGCCGAACAAAGCCCTCGTACAGGTGGGAGATTCGGTAAAAAAGGGACAAAAAATCGCCGACGGGGCAGCCCCGGGGCCGATGACAGTCCCTGTCCATGCATCTATCGCGGGGGTGGTTAAAAAGATTGAACCCCGCACCCAGTCCAACAATCTGGACGGTTTGTGCGTCATTATAGAAGCCAATGGAACCGATGAAACCGATTTTATGCCTCCCCTGGATGCTTTTTCCTGTACTAAGGAAGAAGCCCTGACGAGGATCCGCGAAGCAGGGCTCGTCGGTATGGGCGGCGCAGGATTCCCGGTTCATGTAAAACTGAATCCGCCGCCAAACAAACCCATCGATATAGTTATAGCTAACGGAGCGGAATGCGAACCCTACCTCACCATCGATGAAGCTACCATGATCGAGTTCCCCCACCTCGTGGTGGAGGGTTTGGCTATCGTTATGAAAATCGTGGGGGTCTCGAAGGGTGTCATCGGCCTTGAAAACAACAAGGCCCGTGCGTTGGGAGCCCTGGAAAAGGCGATTGCCGAACACAGCCATGGTTTTGACATTTCGGTCCAGCTCTTAAAAACCAAATACCCCCAGGGGGGCGAAAAAATGCTTATTACCGCCATCACCGGCAAGGAAGTTCCCTCCGGCGGGCTCCCTATGGATGTGGGGGTGGTGGTTCAGAACGTCGGCACCCTTAAGGCAATCGCCGAAGCCTTTATTGAAGGGAAGCCTCTTATAGAGCGGGGACTCACCGTTACCGGTGGGGCCTGCAAGACCCCCAAGGACATCATTGCTCCGATTGGGACCGTATTGTCAGAAATTCCCGATTCGGAAGTAGAGATTGATGAACAAAGGGTCGTAAAGACCATCTTCGGCGGTCCGATGATGGGCGTTGCAGTCCCCCACATGAATATTCCGGTGCAAAAAAACACCTCCGGCGTGGTTCTGATGACCGCCGAAGAGTGGGCCCGGGATACGGACGAAGAAGGACCCTGCATCCGCTGCGGCCGGTGTATCAAGGCCTGCGCATGCCGGCTCTCTCCTGTCATCATGAACAATGCGCTGAATGCAGGCGAACTTGATCAGGCTGCAAAAATCGGCCTTTTGGATTGTATTGAATGCGGGGCCTGTACCTATGTGTGTCCCGCCAGAATTCAGTTAGTCCAGCGGTTCCGGGTCGGCAAACAGTTGCTCAGGAACAAACGGGCCAGTCAGCCCAAAGCAAACGCTTAGTAAAGCTTAAGGAGAATCGGTATGATACTGGCTTCCAGTCCCCATTTCAGTTCCCCTGTCACAACCCGGCGCCTCATGGCAAATGTTTTGCTTGCCCTGGCCCCGGTTACGGTGTTCGGGATCTATCTATATGGCTGGCCGGCCCTGCTCACCATCGTGGTGTCCGTGGCCGCTGCCCTCGCGTCCGATGCGGGCTTTCGGCTGCTCATCGGGCAAAAACCCCGGATCGATGACCTCTCGGCGGCGGTAAGCGGCCTCCTTTTGGCCCTGGTTCTGCCCCCCTCCACTCCCCTGTGGATGACCGCCCTGGGCTCTATTTTTGCCGTTGTAGTTGCCAAGGAATTCTTTGGCGGTATCGGCGCTAACGTATTCAACCCCGCCCTGATCGGCCGGGCTTTCCTTATCATGAGTTTTCCCGCAGCGATAACAACCTGGCACAAACCGGTGGGCTTTTCCGCAGCCCTGACCGATGCGGTAACCACAGCTACCCCCCTTAATATTATTAAATTGGGGGGAACCATGGCCGATGTGGGCAAGAGCTTTGTAGCTTCCGGCGTTGCTTCCAGCACCGATTACACTTCGGTACTTAAAACCCTCTTTATTGGCACCCGTTCTGGCTGTATCGGCGAATCATCGATCCTGCTTATACTTATTGGCGGTATCTTCCTAATTCTCACAAGAACCATGGATTGGCGGGCGCCGGTTTCCATGATTGCCACCGCTTTTGTCGCGTCCTGGGCCCTCGGCATGGACCCCGTATTTGGCGTTCTCTCAGGGGGTCTTGTGTTCGGCGCGGTCTTTATGGCCACCGACTATGTGACTGCTCCCCTTACCGCTCAGGGTAAACTGATTTTTGGTTTCGGCGCTGGTCTTATTACCGTGCTGATCCGGAAATGGGGCGGATACCCTGAAGGCACCAGCTACGGCATTCTCATTATGAACGCCGCCACGCCATTTCTGAACCGGCTTATCCAGAAAAAGTACGGTTTCGTGGCTCCGCAGAAGGGGGCTTCCAAATGAAAAACATGGTAAAACTCGGCTTTATTATGGCCATTTACGCCACCGTAGCCTGTGTGAGCCTTGCCTTTGTCTATACAGGAACCCAGAAGGTTATCGCAGAACGGCAGAAAGCGGACCTAGAAGCGGCCCTTAAGGATCTCTTCCCCCAGGGAGAAACCTTTGAGGAAGTAACCGGCACATTGAACAGCCCTGATAACTCGGTTGGTTTTAAGAATGAATATGTGATTAAACAGGCTGGAAATCCCATCGGTATGGCAGTTCGAGCAGTAGGAGCCAGTTACGGTGGCCCCGTGACCGTCCTCGTCGGCGTTGGCGCGGAGGGCAAAATTGCCGGCGTAAAGGTCCTTGAAAACAAGGACACTCCCGGACTCGGAGCAAATGCGGCCAACCCCAGTTATTTTGTAGACCGCGCTTCGGGTATTACCTTTTACGGCCAGTTTAAGGGCAAATCTTTAAGCGACCCCTTTGAAGTAAAAGGCGATGTGGCAGCTATTACCGCTTCGACCATCACCAGTAAGGCAGTGACCAAGGTAGTAAAAACCGCAGGACAGGCCGCCGGCGCATGGCTGGCTTCCCAGACAGGAGGATCCAAGTGAAACGCTTTATCCGTATCTTTTCCAACGGGATTATCCGGGAAAATCCCCTGCTCATGCTGATGATCGGCCTTTGTTCTGCCCTGGCGGTTACGACCGCCACCGCGAACGGCCTCGGTATGGGACTTTCCATGACCTTTGTGCTTTTAATGTCTGAAATCGTCATCAGCAGCTTCAGAAAGCTCATCCCCGAATCTATCCGTATTCCTATATTTATTATCGTTATCGCGGCCTTTACCACGATTATCGACTATGTACTCAAGGCATATTTCCCAGACCTGTCCAAGGCCATGGGTGTCTTTATTCCCCTCATCGTTGTTAACTGTATCATCATGGGCCGGGTGGAAGGCTTTGCTTCCAAAAAACCCCTCCGGGACGCCATTCCCGATGCATTAGGCATGGGCCTCGGTTACACTTGGGTGTTAACAGGGATCTCTGCAATCCGGGAACTCTTGGGCAACGGAACCATTTTGAATATCCGGATCATGCCTGACAGCTACCAGCCCATACTGTTCTTTGTACTCTCTCCAGGGGGCTTCTTTGTGTTTGCCCTCTTTATCGCCTTTAATCTTTGGCTTAAATCCCGTCTTAAGCCCGCCGAGGAGGAACAAGCATGACCTTGTTCAAAATATTCATTTCAGCCTTTTTAATTGACAATGTTATATTGATGCGCTTCCTTGCGCTCTGCCCCTTTATTGGGATGAGCAGCGATGAAGACAAGTCGGTGGGCATGGGCCTGGCGGTTATTTTCGTTACCCTACTGGCAACCTCGGCAACCTGGCCCCTCTATCATTTTGTACTGAAGCCCCTGGGGCTGGAATTCCTTCAGATCCTGGTGTTCATATTGATCATCGCTGCCCTGGTACAGCTCGTGGAATTTTACCTTAAAAAGTCGGCCCCGGCCCTCTATGCTTCCATGGGTATTTACCTGGCCCTGATTACCACAAACTGCGCCATTCTTGCAGTTACCTTCGATAATATCAGCAAGGGCTATAATTTCGCCGAATCCTTGGTCTACGCATTCGGTGTAGCCTCGGGCTTTATGCTGTCCCTGCTCCTCCTTGCGGGAGTCCGGAACAGGATCAGGACCAGTCCGATTCCTGCCTTTTTGAAGGGAACGCCAATACTCTTTGTGGCCGCATCCCTCCTCTCCATGGCCTTTATGGGCTTTTCCGGTCTGGTTAAATAGGGAGTGCTGCCATGAGTATTGTATTGATCACCGCTGTATTCGCCCTGGTTTTAGCTTTTACTGTTGGGCTCCTCCTGGGCTTCTTTAAACAGGTCTTTGCCGTCGAGGTAGATCCCCTGGTAGCCCAGGTGAGGGATGCCCTTCCCGGCGCTAACTGCGGCGCCTGCGGATTTCCTGGCTGCGACGGCTATGCCGCTGCGGTAGCGGGGCGGACCACCGAGGTAACCCGCTGTGCTCCCGGCGGGAAATCGGTAGCGGAAGCCCTGGCAAAGTTGATGGGTGTAAATGCCTCAGCTGAAGATGTGGTAGCGGTCCTGGCTTGCCAGGGATCCAAGGACCACGCGCCTTTAAAGGGCGAGTATGTGGGAGTTAAAACCTGCCGAGCTGCAAAGCTTTCAGCAGGCGGGACCAAACTCTGCGCCTGGGGCTGTCTCGGCTATGGAGACTGTGTGGCGGTTTGCCAATTCGACGCCCTCCATATGGGAGAGGACGGACTCCCCCATGTGGACTACGACAATTGCACCGGCTGCGGCAAGTGTATCGCTGAATGTCCTCAGCAGATACTTAAAAAGGTACCCAAGGATCGCCTTGGCTCCATGGTTATCTGTTCCAACCGGAATCCGATAAAACCAATGGTCAAGAAAACCTGCGATGTGGGCTGTATTAAATGCGAAATCTGTGTAAAAAACTGCCCCGAAAAGTGCATCACCATGGTGAACGGCATACCCGAAGTGGATTACAGCAAGTGTACCTCCTGCGGAGTCTGTGTGGAAAAATGTCCCACCAAGGTATTCAAAATGCTCCAGTATGATGTCGTTGTAGGGGATACTATCGGCCAATTGCGGCCTGCAAAAGAGCCTGTTACTGCAGAAAAATAACCCTGCGGCAACAAGCTGAGTAATCTTAGCTTTTTCATTCATGAACCCTGCCTGAGTGCTCAAGATCCGCATTCCGGCAGGGTCTTTTATTATGCGCCATAATAGGGCTCAATCACTTGTAGGGCCTTTTCCTCGTTGTTATACTGAAATCCTCATGGTTACCATAGAACAATTAAGCCGCTGGCTTATCACCCTCGAAGGCTTGACACTTTTTGGCAACATACGAAAGCACCGGACTATACAAAAGTTTATTAATCTCTGCGAAACGCTTCTTGTAATAATAGACCAGGACAGAACCGTTAAAATAGAACAAAGCCCTGTTATAAGCCTCGCGCAACAGCGAAACCTTGCACGGGCCTGGGCAGAATTCCTAGAAGCCCTGTTCATCAATATAAATCCACAAAAACCTGTCATTGACTGGGAGGCCCATATAGTGCACCTGGTCCTCGAAGACGAAAACCCCTTTACTCTTGCTTTGGAACACAACGCTCCTTCCCAGCTGCCTCAGGCAATGCTCGCCCTGGCTAAATCAGATCTGGAAAAGCTCCAGGAGCTTGCAAGTCTTGACACCACACTCCTTGCTGAAACGGTATCGGCCCTGGTCAATAAGCCGCGTGAAGCAGCCTTGCGTCATGCAGACATCATTTCGGGACCTGGAGATAAAACCAGTATTAATATGCATCCAGAACATACTTGGCCGCAGTTTTTTGCACCCGATCAGTCATGGTCCGCTTCTATAGATGCTTTTGGCCGATGGATTCATACCCACGGAGCTGGTATGTTGGGTCAGCACCATGCCTTTATATGGAAACACCGCCATAACGCTTCGAATTCTTTGGTGGCTGAGGAGTATCTATCTCCTGTTCTTAATGCAGATACGGTTTCTCTGGATGACCTTTCTGGATACGATGAACAGCGGTCTGTGGTATTAGAAAACACCCGCCGTTTTGTAGAAGGAAAGGCAGCGAATAATCTGCTTCTCTACGGCGACCGGGGTACAGGTAAGTCCGCCACCGTAAAAGCGGTATGCCGGGCCTTTGAGGACCGGGGCCTTAAACTTATTGAGGTCCGTAAACGGGACCTCATGCATTTTGAGACCATTGCAGAAACCCTTTCCAGCAGGGGACTCAAGTTTGTCCTTTTTATTGACGACCTCTCCTTTGAGGAAACCGATGACACCTTTACAGGTCTTAAGGCGCTACTGGAAGGGGGCTTAGAGCGGCGGCCTAACAACATGGTCATTTATGCCACGAGCAATCGCCGGCACCTGGTAAAAGAACGCTTTGCAGACCGTCCAACAACCGCCATGGCGGCCGAAGCTCAAGCAACCGGAGACGTGCGGGCCTTTGATACCATGCAGGAACAGCTATCGCTCGCAGACCGTTTTGGTGTCACTGTAGTCTTTACCGCCCCTACCCAGGAAGAGTATCTAGCTATCGTGGAGGCCATCGCAGCACGGCGGGACCTCTTACCACAGGGAGACCTGGCACGGCAGCAATTCAGGCAGAATGCACTTCGCTGGGAGCGATGGTTCAATGGCCGCTCCCCAAGAACTGCCCAGCAGTTTGTGGACTGGCTTTCGGGAGGAGAAGGATTTCCCTGGGATTAAACGCCTAAAAAAACAAAGGGGGATGTCTGAGAAGTATTCATGGACATCCCCTTGATTATATATTAAACGTTCCCGCTGGGAACGCGCGAGGCTACGGACAAGTTATGGTCCGCAGCAACAATAAGCTTATAACAAAATTTAACCATGTTCAATAGGCTTATTAACAAAGGCTTTACTATTCAACAATATAATGATCCCTGTCATCGCGAGAATTGCTATATTAATATACAAGGGGATTCGGTAATATCCTGTAAGATCCGCCAGGTAACCGCCCATGCCGGGCCCAATAATACCTGCAAGGCCGTAAAATAAAAAACAAATAGGATAGAGTGACGCAAAAGATTCAGATCCAAAATATTTGGAGATAGCAGCGGCATAAATAACAAAATTGGATCCAAAAAAGAATCCTAAAAGACCAATTAAAGCAAGAATAAACAATGCGGGAGAGTGAAATACTAATGTTATAGCAGTTATGGTTGAACCGAATAAGGATAACAGGATACTCTTAAAACCAATACGGTCAAATATATGCCCCCAAAAAATTCTGCCTGCAAAATTGCCAGATGCAAATATGGAAATAGATATTAAAGCCATTTCTTTAGAAAGTCCTAACTCTATTGATATGGGAATCAAATTACCATTAACAAGCAGACCAGAAAAGGTACCGGAAAACAGACCCAGGGAAGCTAAAAAGAATGGTTTTGTAAAGACACCTTTATACATACCCTTTGT
>JAIWNU010000190.1 GCA_020216655.1 Treponema sp.
CCTTCGCCGGTGAGGCCAAAGCGGAGCTGTATGATTTTGACTTCCCGTTCCGATAGATGGGAAAGCACATTATCAAGGGTTTCCTGCAGGGCCATGGAGAACACCATGTCAAAGGGGTCTTCCAGGGTTTCGTCTTTGATAAGGTCCGAAAGCCGGGTTACATTGTCGTCATCGACGGTGGTATCGAGGCTGGTGGTTTCCTGGGACAATTTAACAATTTCTTTAACCTTGGAAACCGTAACCCCCAGATATTCGGATAATTCTTCATCACTTGGATCCCGGCCCAAATCTTGCGTGAGCTGTTTTGCCACAAAATAACATTTTTTAATAGTATTCAGCATATGGATAGGAATGCGGATTACCCTGCCCTTGTCTGCCAGGCTCTTTATAATTGCCTGCCTGATCCACCAGGTGCCGTAGGTGGAAAACCGGCATTTGCGGGTATAATCAAACCGTTCTACCGCTTCGATAAGGCCGATATTTCCTTCATCAATCAGATCGAGCAATGAGAGCCCCCGGTGCTGGTAATTTTTAGCAATAGACACAACCAGCCTCAGGTTCGAATTAATCATTTTGTTTTTATAGTACATAAGGGCGTTTTCAAGCCGTGCCCGTTCTTTTTTATATTCAGGGTCTTGGAGATTCGCTTGATATTGCCTTTCTAGATTTGCTATTTCTTCTCTGAGATGAACTATCTTTTCCCCGATAGCCTGTTCTTCTTCGCTGGAGAGTAACGGAAACCGGGAAATTTGCTTTAAATACACCGCAAGCGGATCCGTCTCCTTTTGTGCTTTTGCGGCTTTTTTAGGTTTTGCAAACTGATTTAATACCTTCTTTTTAGCTTTTTTCTTTGCTGTTTCCGGGTGACCTTTAATTATGGCTTGACTTTTAATAGGTTCCATTTCAGTGTACATTTCAGACACAATATACCACCCTTTGTTTCCGTTTTCTGGCAAAAAATTCACTTTGTTCCTGCAATTTAAACCAATATACCAATTATCGGAATAATTTCCAATTTTTTTTGTCAAAAAATTGTTAAGAATGCGGCTCTTTCTTATCTAGCCCCGGGGAGCTACCAGCGGATCGATGGGTTTATTGTCTTTATAAACCAAGAAATAGAGTTGCGGCTGCTTGGAAATGGAATCAATACCGATACGGCCGAGAATAGTGCCTGGTTTTATGGCATCCCCTTCTTTAACAGTAAGCATATCGCACCCTCCATACACATAAAGATACCCGTTGGCAGCTTGGATAATGGCGACCTTGCCGAAACCGCGATAAGGCCCGGCGGAAACAACTGTCCCTGAGGAGAGACTGCGGACCTGTTCATCAGTCTCGGCAGTAATGACTACTCCATATAATTTACCGGTTAAATAGGATACGCTTTTTGCTGTTACCGGCCACTGGGTTTTAGCAGAAAGGGGAGCTTCTTTTACGGATCGAACCTCGGTTGTATCTGCCCCTGGTTTTGAATCGGGCAGGGATACCGTTGCAGGTTGCGCTTTTCCGGGTATGGTAAGAACCATACCTTCCTTAAGTACCGATGTCTCGGTTAAATTGTTTGCTTTGCGGATTGCATCCACAGTAACAGAAAAGGTACGGGAAATACTAAAAAGAGTATCTCCCCGTTTTACCCGGTACGTCTGGCTAGCAGATGATGTTGCGGGGGCGGCATTTTCACCTGCGACGCTGCCTTTATCGGGAATACTTATTTTTTGTCCAACATAGATTTTTGATGGATCCGCTATTTTATTTAATTCCAGCACCGCTTGATAGGAAACACCGTATTGCCGTGCAATGGAGTACAGGGTTTCCCCTTTTTTTACGGTATGTACCGTTTCGGCCCAAACCAGGGGCTTGCAGAGCAGAGAGAAGACAAAAAGTACCAACAGTAGTATAACAGGATTTCGGATATTCATGCCCTTAGAATATCGGCGGGGCAATAGAATTTCTACAGCATTCATCAGGGAGTCTATGGATTATTTAGGTACCTTCCCCGCAGGTTTTACGGAGCTTGTAAAACATCTTATACTCAGGGATCTCGAAAGAACAACTATTCTTTTCAGCGATGAAAGCGTTATAGCTTTTCGTACCCAGGCTGTCCCTGCTAAGTTACCCTATCTCAAAAACCTGTCCATCCTGATCGCTTGGGGAAAAGCGGAGGACCTTGCATCGGCCTATCAGCTTATCTTGGATCGGAAAAATCTCGGCACCTTAGATGCTTTGTCAGACAGGCTTGCAAAGAAGCGCTTTGTTATTAGAACCTTTATTGAAGGTAAGCCCGCTCCTGTTATACCGCATCTGCATCGGCGAGTGGAGCAGGAAATAGTAAACCGTCTCAGCGGAAAGCCCAATTCGGAACGCCCAGAGCTGGAGTTACACCTCCATGTTCGGAAAAACAAACAATACTTTTTTGTCTTGCAAGAAAAGGTGCACCGGGAAGAGCCTATACCAGCGGGGACGTTGCCACCCTATTTATGTCGGCTCCTCATAGAACTGTCGGATCCCCAAAAGGATGATATTTTCCTGGACCCCTTTATGGGATCCGGCGCTATTCCATTTGCACGGGCCCATGCGGGGCCCTATGGCCTGATCTTTGCCGGGGATAAGGATGCTGAAAAGGTTGCCAGTTTTAAAGCGCAACTTAAAAACAAGCGGTGGGAAAAGCGGCGAAAAACCATATTTCCTAAACTATTGGATGCGACCAAACTCGATGGGTTCCAGGATGCCTTTATAACGCGGATCGTAAGCGATCCTCCCTGGGGACTATATGATAACCTTGATGCAGCCCCTTTGTACGAATTATATGAAAAGTTTCTTGGTGAAGCAGCGCGGGTTCTTGCTAAAACAGGCAAGATGGTGCTGCTCGTGGGCTCCCATATCTCCCTGCAAGCGGTGATAGAGAAAACACGCCTACCACTTCGTATCATTGAGCATTATCCTGTCCTTGTTTCAGGCCAAAAGGCCCTTGTGTATATCCTTGTTCCGATTTAGTCTAAAGCTATGGCCACAGAAATTGAATTAAAAGCCTGGGTAAATGACCCCCACACAGTAAAAGAAATGATAGAAACCTTTGGAGAGCCCCTTGGTTCCTATGTAAAAGAGGATTCCTATTGGCTCCCTTTGGCAGATATATCATCGGATCCAGGGGAACAAAAACGGGGGAGCCTCGGTTCGGGAGTGCGGATTCGACAGGAAAATGGTCAGGTATTGGTGACCCTTAAAAAAAAGGAAGTCCGTGAAGGGATGGAAATAAACGATGAGCTTGAATTTTCCGTTTCCAGCGCCTCTGACTTTGAATCTTTTTTGCGTTTTCTTGGCTTTGCCCCCTGGATTAGGAAACACAAGGAAGGCGAGGCATGGCGCTGGCAAAATATAACCATTGAACTATCCCTGGTACAAAACCTGGGATGGTTTGCAGAACTTGAAATACTTGCAGAAAGTCCAGATCCGCAGACCCTTGAGTATGCCCGAAAAAGCCTACTCGAGTGTCTTGAAAAAATCGGAATTCCAGAGACCAACATAGAAAGCCGCTATTATACCGAGTTATTGCTCGAAGGAGGTCTCACTCAAAGATGAAAGGACTGCCTCCATTTCGCTCATGGCTGTAAGCAAGCGTTTTTTATCCTCATCCGATAATCGTTCCAAGTGACGGGCCAGATGTTCCAATGCCGCATGTTCTGCGGCCATAAGGCGCTCCCGGCCCTTTTCAGTGCAGCTGTAACGAACCTGCCGCCGGTCCTGTTTACTCCGGTGTCGTTCCACAAGCCCTTCTTCTTCAAGTTTTCCGAGCATAATACACAGGCTGGAGGCCGAAATAGAAAGCCGCTCACTTAAATCAGAAAGCCCAGCCTCACCCATTTTGAGAAGACATAATAGCGAACGGTGCCGCTCCTCGGAAAAGCTCCGATCTGCCCGGCTGGATAGGGACCTAAAGAATCGCTTTAGATTTAAAGCGAAACTAAAAAATGGCCGGGCAAGCTGCAGTTCATTCTGTCTTGAGGGAGGGGAGCCTTCTGCGCTCATTCAGCATCTACCTGGACCGGCTGGCTGGGCCTGGATTTCACAACCACCTTATTTTTCCAGCGGCCTGTCTTATAGTAGGAATAGGCAATCAGCATGCCGAACAGCCAGCCGGTCGGCATAGCCCACCATATGCCAATTTCACCCCACAGGGACGAAAACAGCACCGCGCTGGGAACACGCACCAGCCACATTGCAAACAGGGTGGACAACATCGGGACTATCGTTTCGCCAGCCCCGCGGATGACCCCGTTCGTAATAAACATCATGGTAAAGGCAATATAGAAGGGAGCGATTACCGTAAGATAACGGGCACCTACATCGATGACTGCCCTGTCGGAGGTAAAAATGGCGACCAGGGCCTTGCCGAAAAGCAGTAATACCACCATAAGAAGGATGGTGATGCTCATGGCGATGAGCAGGGCTGCCCGGTATCCTTTTTTAACCCGATCGGGCTTCCCTGCCCCTAAATTCTGACCTACAAAGGTAGAAAGGGCCATACTGATATTCATTAAGGGCATACCCACAAAAGAGTCGATACGGCTGGCAGCAGAGAATCCTGCCATGACAATGGATCCGAAACCATTGACTACCGCGGTCATAAACATCATGCCCATGGCAACCAGGGCTTGCTGTATACCCGAAGGTAGCCCGATTTTAAGGCTCAGCGCGAAAAGGTCTTTATCAAACTCTAAATGACGGAAATCGGTTTTAAGAAATTCATGGGTCCTGTTGAGGTAAATAAGGGAGCCGATAAAGGATACCCCCTGGGCGATAATGGTTGCCCAGGCTACGCCTGCAACACCCATATGCAGCACCAGAACCGAAACAAGATCGAGCACCACATTGAGGAGCGTTGCAGCAATCAGCATATACAGGGGAGTCATGGAATCTCCGAGTCCTCGCAGAATTGACCCGACCCCATTATAGCCAAAGGTAAAAAGAAGACCTGCGAAAATAATGCGAAGATAGGTAAGAGCCTGGGGCATCACATCATCCGGAACCCGCAGCAGTATCAGTATGGGTCGGGCTCCAACAAGACCAATAACAGTAAGACCTATACCCATCCAGAAGAGTACAATGTAGGTAGTGTCGATGACAGAGCGGACCTTTTTCATATCCTTTGCGCCATAGTATTGGGCAATCAGTACATTAGCGCCCATACCAAAGCCCATGACGAGGGCCACCATTAAAAAGAGTATGGGAAAAGAAGCGCCTACCGCAGCGAGGGCAGTGGTTCCCACAAACTGGCCCACAACCCAGCTGTCGACCATGTTGTAAAATTGCTGGAATACGTTTCCCACGAGCATAGGCAGGGCGAAAAAAATGATTTGGGTAGTTTCATTACCCTTGGTTAAGTCTTTCATAAGTAAAATATTTTTATCATAAAATGATTTTACCTGTCAATTGAGGCTCACTTATTCATGGATCACCCCTGGCCGAAACAGGCTCGCGTTCAAGGTGCCGCATCGGATCCCCTCCTGGACTGCAGCAGAAAGGGAAAGGCCATCATCCAGAGCAGAGGCAAGGCCAGCGGTAAAGGCATCTCCGCTGCCGGTCGTATTCACCGGAACTACCGCTTTAAGCGGAACTTCATAAAATTCATCCCCTTCGATAACCCATATTGGTTTTGAACCACGGCTAATTATGACAGCGCAGCCATAGTCACGGGCAAGACGACGAGCCTGAGCTACTACCAAGGCTTTTATCGAAACCTGGTAAGGTTCATCAACCTGTATTCTTCCTGCATCAACCTCTGGTAGGTAGGTTGTGCAAAATTCTAATAAATTTGGCTTTATAATGTATGGCTTATATAGGAGAGAACCATTCAAGTCTGAACCTTTAATGTCTAGAATAATACGAAACCCCCGAATTGCCGCCAGTTCGGTCATGAGTGGAATTATCTGGCCGGAAAAACCCCGAGCCTTAGTACCGGAAATAATCAGGGTTGGTTGTTGTGAACAGGCTTCTGATATGTGTTGGATCTCTTTTTGAAATAATTCCAGAACCCGTTGTTCCGTACCAGGGCCAACAGGTTCCGATTCTTCCACAAGTTCAGTAACACTATGATCATTCTGGTCCAATATGGTATAGCAGAATCGAATTTCGCTTCCACTTTCGGCCCATTTTAATGGAACCCGGTCTCGTTCACACAGGTTGATGAACAAATCCCGCAAATGTCCCCCTAGCTGTGTAATATGCAACGCATTTTTCCCCAGTTGAGTAAGAACACGGCAAACATTAACTCCCTTTCCAGAAGCATCAAGAGAATAGGTTTCAGTCCGGTTTACCTGATCTCGCTGCCAGGAAGTAAATTGGAGCGTTTTTTGCAGCGTTGGATTGAGACACACACAGAGAAAAGATGGCCTAGACATGGTGGGTAACCTCTCGGTCATACTTTACATAAAAATCAAACATGATACAATGGAATAAGAGAGGGATCTTTAATTTATGGCAGAATCGAATTACAAACGGCCCAGCTGGGATGAATACTTCATGGAAGTCTGCAATGCTATTGCGAAGCGTGCTACCTGTGACAGGGGCCGTTCGGGCTGCGTCATTGCAAAGGACAACCAACTGCTCGTGACCGGCTATGTGGGTGCACCTGCGGGACTGCCCCACTGCGACGAGGTTGGCCATCAATTAAAGAAAATGGTACATGAGGATGGAACCATTACAACCCATTGTGTGAGGACCGTCCATGCGGAACAAAACGCCATTTGTCAAGCCGCAAAGCGGGGAATCGCTATAGAAGGTGCAACCCTATATTGTAAAATGACTCCCTGCCGGACCTGTACAATGCTTATAATTAATTGCGGCATTAAACGGGTGGTTTGTCAAAAAAAATACCACGATGCAAAGGACTCAGAAGACATGTTCGAAAAAGCGGGCATCGTCCTGGAATATATTAATACAGAAACCGAAACCTACGAAAATCAATAGGAGATAACAAGGGACCCTGTAAAGGATAATGATGCGATGAAAATTTTTGCAAAACTACTTTCCGGTATTGGACTCATATTGCTGCTCATGACAGCCCTTGTAGGTTATGTGGGGTATCAGGCCTATACCATTTATGGTTACATGCAGGTTTCTAAACAAACAACCAACCTTATTTACCAATGGGATCAAATACTGGTTGCGTCCTACCAGTTTTTAACAACCCCGGAAACTTTGGATAAACAGGAAGAACGGCTTTTTTCCAACATCGATCTTTTTAACACCATGCTCGATTCCTTTGTAAAGGACAAACGGGTAGAGCGTCTTGGCAAAGATGCTATAACACAGCGGGACAATACGGTAAGTCTATGGAATTTTACGCTTACCAATTTGGAAAGTGTGCGAGTTTCCCTGGAAGACTTAAAAAAATACACCATAGAAAAATATCCCATTATTGCAAGAAGCGGAAATGATGGCATCCAGGCAGAAGTAGATCGTCTTATTAAAAGC
>JAIWNU010000191.1 GCA_020216655.1 Treponema sp.
GCAGCAGGCGTTGTGGCGGCCTGCGGCGTTGAAGCTGCAGCGGTATTCGCCGCTGCGGGCCAGCGGGGATTAGCCACCACCCTCCCCCGGTCTACTGGAAGGGTAAACATACCGCTGTTCGCAGTAGAAGGAAGGGGACTTTCGCCGACTACGACCTCCACATAGTCATTAATAATAAAATCTTTGATAAAATCCTGCTTAAAAAATTTTACCACATAGGTCCCGGGAGCTTCACAGCGGAACACAAAAGTCTGCCCATCCGGATCGAGCCGGCGAGAGTCATAGGCCAACCCCTTTTTGCCTCCCGTTTCTCCAAGATAGACCCAGCCTGCACCCTGATAGGGAATTTCTACAAGCTGCCCTACCGTAGCCCGCACCGACCGAGAAAGAATAACCTTTTCCTCTACCAGTGCGGGATTAGTTTTAGAGGGAAGTTCAGGGATCCCCGCCGCCGGTACTGGAACAGGTTCTTTTACCGCTGTAGTTTCACTCTTTTGTTCCGGAGCTTTTAAGGTTTGAGGATCCACCGGCTGAGCTTTTTTTTCAGGCTGAGTGCTCGCGCTGGCAGCACTTTTTTGAGCCGGTGCAGTGGCAGCTGCTTGCCCTGCGGGAGAAAGAGCTGCTGTTTTTTCCTGAGTTTTTGCGCCGCTTGCAGCAGGAGGCTGTTCTGCGGCAGTCTTGTCCGTGCTCGATACGACCGGGGCAGCTGGGCTTGGTAAAGGAGCTATTACATTTTTGTTTGAGGTCTTCGGAATTACAGGCACAAGACCTGCTTCTGGAAAAATCTGGGGTGGTTCTGAAAGTACCGGAGCGGATTCTTTAACCGGTATATCAGCTGAGGGACTGATTTCTGGGACCCCAGCCGATTTTGCTGAAGGTTCGCCGGCGCCGGCAGCACCAGAGCCTAGAGGAGCATCCTGCGAACCAGAAACAGGGGCAGTTTCAGGAACGGACACACAGGCCATAAAAAGATAAACCGCTGTGCCGACTGCCAGTATAGTCTTCGTGTTTTTTAAAATACTCTTTACTATGGCCCTCACGGAATAGCCTCCAGCAGCGTGTTTATTCTTTCATCGGCGTTCTTCTTAAGGTCTTGTATTGTTTTATCATCCAGCTGCTGCCAGAATTGGGCAGCGAATTCGGCATTCCAGGATACAAGCGGGGCACGATAATAGAGAACCGGAGGTACAAAATCAGGCTCATCTTCCATAAAAAGCTCCTTTCGGCTTATGGGCTCCCCCGCAAAGGACTGTGAAAGGGATTGAGCCTGAGCAGCAGCTCGTCGATTCGCTTCTATACGAAGTACAAAAGGCAACAGCAACCAATTAATGAGCAGGACAGTGAGCCCTCCAAGGAAAAGCAGAAAAAAGGTTCGATGGCGGCGCACAAAGTTCACCACCCTTTCTGCAACATTATTCATGACTCCAGATTGTAGCACTTTTTTAAAATTGAGGCTATTTCAAAAGTGCCAGTTTTTTCATTGGCTCAATTGATACAATTTTCATAATTTCTTAGTTTTATTTTAAAAAACATCACCCATCTTTTATCCAACTTTACCAAGGAGGAATTCCATGAACAAACGTATCTCTCGTATCGGACTCATTGCCGCCCTGGCATTACTGGTCCTGCCCGCAGCCTTCGCTAATGGCACAAAGGAGAGCGCAGCCCAAAAGCCACAGTCAGCCCAGAATGTTGCGCCTGTGCAGCAGCAGGTAAAAACACCTAAGTATGTGTTTTTCTTTATCGGCGACGGGCTTGCAATGCCCCAGATCTCAGCAGCCGAGGCCTATGCCAACGCGCTCTCTTCCAAAGATGTGGCGGTAAAACGGCTCGTTTTTTCCCAATTTCCCGTTACCGGCCTCAGCACCACCTATGATGCGGGTTCTCTCATCACCGACTCCGCCTCCGCCGGGACCGCCTTTGCAAGCGGACACAAGACTCTGAACGGCGTCATCAATATGGACCCTTCAAAGACCATTTCTTACAAAACCATTGCAGAATACGCAAAAGAAGCGGGACGGAAGGTCGGCGTTGTTTCTTCCGTTTCGATCGACCACGCTACACCGGCTTCTATGTACGCCAAAAACCCCTCCCGGGGCAATATGTACGAAATTGCATTGCAGCTTCCCAAAAGCGGGTTCGATTATTTCGGCGGCGGCGGTTTTGCCCAGCCTACGGGAAAGAACAAAGACCAACCCAATATTGTTGATGTCATTAAAGCCCAGGGATACACGGTTGTAAATTCTAAGGCAGATTTTGATAAGTTAAAACCTGGAGTTGGCAAGGTTGTGGCGTACAATGCGGTACTCCAGGATTCCGCTGCCATGCCCTACGAGGTGGATCGGAAAAGCGACGATTTGAGCCTAGCCGACTATACCCGCAAGGGAATAGAACTCCTTTCGGACGGACAAAAGGGCTTTTTCCTCTTTGTCGAAGGGGGCAAAATCGACTGGGCCTGCCATGCTAACGATGCGGTAAGCGCCATAAAGGATACCCTCGCCTTTGATGCGGCTATTCAGGAAGCGGTCAAGTTTGCAGACCAGCACCCGGATGAAACCCTTATTATTGTTGCCGGGGACCATGAGACCGGCGGTATGTCTATCGGATTTGCCGGAACCCAGTATTCAACCTTTTTTGAAAAAATCATGAATCAAAAAATGAGCTATGTGGCCTTTAACGAAACGGTGATTAAGCCCTATAAAGCGGCCACTCCTAAAGACAAGGCTCAGCTTTCGGACCTTGCCCCAGCCATTAAAGACGCCTTTGGGATCGATGTAAACAACTTAACCCAGATCCAGAAGGAACAGGTAGAACGGGCATTTAAGCGGACCATGGGGAACGAAGTAGAACGTTCTATTAAGGAAGAGGAATACCTGCTCTACGGCGGCTACGAACCGCTCACCGTCAAGCTCACCCAGATCATGAACCAGATGGCCGGCATCGGCTGGACAAGCTATTCTCACACCGGGGTTCCCGTGCCGGTTTTTGCCAAGGGCTCCCAGCAGGAACTTTTTGCCGGTTATTATGACAACACGGATATCTTTAAAAAACTCGCCCAGGTTATGAATCTAAAAGTAGAATTATAAAATAACGCTTCCATTTTGATTTCCTGGGGATGTCCATGAATACTTTTTTGGCATCCCCATATTTATTTGAAAGGGAATATATGACTAATACGCAAAAACTGTTCCACAGGATATCAAGACGGGACCCGCTGTTTTCTCTCATAATAGGATTGCTGACCCTGTTTACCCTGATGATTCCGACTGGTTTTACATCCCCCTATCCAAAAGGAAGCAGCGCCTGGGTCAAGGCACGGATAATTGAAACAAACAACAGCCTCGTAAAAACCATCGGCCCCATTAAAGAGGGGGCCCAGCAGCTAGAAATCCGTATCATGACCGGGAAATTTAAGGGCCGAACTCTGGCAGCTACTAACTTACTTATGGGAAAGCTAGAACTTGATAAATTCTTTTCCCCCGGAGATACCGCCTTTGTGGTCCTGGATCTGAGCCCCGACGGCACGGAAATCATACACCCCAATGTGATCGACCATTACAGGCTCGATGCGACAATCCTATTGATGGCCGCCTTTTCGCTGGTGCTCATTTTGTTTGCCCGCTGGACCGGCCTTAAAGCCCTTCTGTCCTTTGTGTTTTCAGGGGCGGTGATTATCAAACTGCTGCTGCCCGCCATCCTGCGGGGGGTGGATCCGCTTCTTATTACCTTTGCGGTGGTTGCCCTGCTTACCTTTGTCATTATATTCCTCGTCGGCGGCTTTACCCAGAAGGGGCTCACCGCCTTTGTGGGCTCCATGGGAGGCGTGGCAATTACTTCAGTTCTGGCTATCCTATTCACGAGCCTATTCAAAATTCACGGGGCGGTGCGGCCCTTTACAGAAACCCTTTTATATCAGGGCTTTGATTTCCTCAATCTGCCGCACCTGTTTATGGCGGGAATTTTTCTTGCCTCAAGCGGCGCTGTGATGGACCTATCTATGGATATTGCAGCTGCCATGGACGAGGTCCGGCAGAAACACCCGGCTATTTCCCGCGCGGACCTTATCCGCTCTGGTTTTACCGTAGGCCGGCAGGTGGTGGGCACCATGACAACGACGCTGCTCCTGGCCTATACGGGCGGTTACACGGCCCTCATGATGACATTTATGAGCCAGGGCATACCGCCGGCTAATATCATCAATATGATCTATGTGTCCGCCGAACTGGTTCACACCATGGTGGGGAGCTTCGGCCTTGTCCTCGTGGCGCCGGTTACCGCTTTAGCGGGGGGCTTTATACTCGTTCAGCATCAGCATAAAGGCTGATGCCCGCCGGGGGCCTAGGCGTCCCGTTCTTCCTCGGCATCCGACACCATTGCCCGTTTAGCCCGGATGGGACGCAGGTCCTCTGGGCTGACCAGGGCAGGGTCATCCACCCCCAGGGGGAGCTCCATACCGGTTTCGGCTTCCACATCCTCGTCTTCTATCGGTTCAATTTCTGCGGCGGCTTCGGGCGGATTATCCAGGGCATCCTCGTTTTCGAGGCGCACCGAAATAACCTTGGTCACCCCCGATTCTTCCATGGTAACCCCCAAGAGGGTCCGTGCGCCGGTAACGGTTTTCTTGTTATGGGTGATAACGATGAACTGGCTCGTGCTGCCGAATTCCCGCAGCAGCTGCACAAAGCGAAGCACGTTCTGCTCATCTAGAGCCGCATCAATCTCATCAAGGAAGCAGAAGGGCGAGGGCTTTACCATATAGGTCGCAAAAAGAAGGGCCACAGCGGTCATGGATTTTTCGCCCCCCGAAAGAAGGGTAATGTTCTCCAGTTTTTTCCCCGGCGGCTGGGCATAAATTTCTATACCCGATTCCAGCACATGGTTTGGATCCGACAGGCGAAGCTCCGCCCGGCCGCCGCCGAAGAGCCGGCGGAACATGTTGTGGAAGTTTTTCTTGATGCGGTTATAGGTAGTAAGAAACAGTTCCGACGATTCGGCCCGAATTTCTGCGGTAATGCGGGCCAGGTCATCCCGGGCTTTCTGCAGATCCGCAAGCTGGCTCGAAAGGAAGTCGTACCGTTCCTTGGTTTCCTGGAATTCCTCTGGCGCCATGAGGTTCACCGAGCCAAGGTCCTTGAGGGCGGCTCGGGCGGCGGCCAGCTTGTCCCGAATTTCGGCGGTGGGCGTCGTAATAGTGAACATCCGTTCCTCGAACTCCATGAGGTCCCGGGAATGGGTCTCCCGGAAATTATCCTTGATGTTCCGGATTTCCGTTTCTATCTGGACGAGCTCCAGGTGAACCTTTTCCATGGCCTGCTGGAACCGGGACAGGTCTGCCATTTTTTTCTTAATGGTTTCCTGCTTGCCCGCCACGTCGCCGTTGCGCCGGGCTATATCCTTTTCCAGGGCCTCAAGTTCTTCGGTGAGCTTCCGGCCCCGCCGTTCAATCTCCGCAATGTCCGCCTCAGCGTCTTCAATCCGTTCGGCTATTTCATCGTAACGTTTGCGGTCCAGGAAGAGCTCATCCTGTACCGTTTTAAGGAGGGCTTCCTGGCCGGCTAGTTCCCGCCGGATGAGCCGGGCCTGTTCCTCCGCTGACTGGGCCTGGGTCGCCATCCGGACCTTGTTGAGCCTCAGTTCTTCCAGGGTTTTCCGATATTCTTCTATTTTAACACCCAGACCATCGTTCTCGGACCGCAGGGAGGCAATCCGTTCCCGCCGCTGGAGTACTCCTTCCTTGGCAGCATTGATTTTGCCATCCAGGGTCCGCTTTTTCGTAATGATACCTTCAGGAGCCAGGAATTCATCGATAAACGAGGGGCTCGCTTTCCGGTAGGCTTTGAAAAGTTCCTGGGCCTTATCTGCCTGAGCCGCCCCTTCAGCGAGGGCCGCCGCGAGGGTCTCTGCAAGGCGGCGCAATTCTGCCCCCTGGATCTGCTGTCCCCCCTGCAAAGCCCGGTCCACCATGGCCGACAGGTCCCGGAGCATGGCTTCCCGGCCGGAAAGCATGGTCTTTAGGCGCTGCAAAGCCTCCGCCACGGCCTCTTCGGTCCTGCGGCGGTCCGCAGCGGAATAGCCAGCATTCTTAAGCCCCGCATCCAATGCAGCAACAATATCGTCGGTGATGGTCTGCAGTTCCCTTTCCAGGGCGGTTCGTTCAGCTTCTAGATCCTTTATTTCCGCTTCCGCCCGACGGACCGCCGCATCGTTTTCTCCGATCTGGCTCGAAGCAAGTTTTATATTTTCCTCGAAGGCGGTGATGTTCTTCTGAATTTCTTCCACCCGCTTTTGCAGGTCCCGAACCACTCCGTCCTGTTCTTCCGCGTCCTCTATGAGTTCCTCAATCTTGGACTGTATAGCCCGCTCCCGGCCTTCGTTCTGCTGTATCTTTGCCTTGGCCTCGATCCGCTGTTCTGCCAGGAGCTTGGCTTCCTTTTCCTTGGCGTTCTTTTCTACCGCAAGGCCGTATATTTCCTTTTGATGCTGGACCAGGGTCTCTTCCATGGAGTTAACCACATCCATGTTTTCTTCCAGCGAGCGGTTCACCGCGTCCAGTTCAGCGCGGCAGGCGTCACGCTCCTTGGTAAGCCGTTCCAGGTCCTCGGCCCGCCGGTCCCGTTCGGTGTTGAACTGCTTAAGCCTTAAAAGCTGAATATCCAGCTCAAACTGAAAGATGTCTTCCTTGAGGGCCCGGTACTTCAGTGTTTTTTCGGCCTGCACCTTGAGGGTATCGTAGGAACGCTTCACCTCTCCCAGGATACCCTCGACCTGCCGCATGTTTTCTTCGGTCTTTTCGAGCTTCCGTTCCGCCTCGGCCCCCCGGACCTTGTAGCGGGTAATACCCGCCGCTTCCTCAAAAAGGTAGCGCCGTTCCTCCGGTTTAGATGAAAGAATCTGGTCTATTTTGCCCTGTTCCATGACCGAGTAGGCCGCCTTGCCCACCCCGGTATCCCAGAAAAGCTCCCGTACGTCCTTAAGTTTTACGGGAGCCGAATTGATAAAGTATTCGCTTTCGCCAGACCGATAGAGCCGCCGTTTAATCTGGATCTCCGGCACATCAATGGGAAGGAGCCCCGTTTCATTCGCCAGGGTTAAGGTAACCTCCGCCACATTCAGGGCCTTGCGGTTTTCCGTGCCGTTAAAAATTACATCTTCCATTTTTTCGGCCCGCATGGTTTTGGCGGCCTGTTCGCCCAGAACCCATTTAATTGCATCAACCACATTGGACTTTCCGCAGCCGTTGGGCCCCAAAAGGGCCGTAATCCCGTCGGCAAACTCGATGCGTGTCCTGTCCGCAAAGGACTTAAATCCGAAAATTTCTAGACTTTTAAGAAACAAGGTGTCACTCCAGACCCGTACTGTACCATTCAGAAGTACTTGGGGTCAAGAAAGTAGGCCAGATTGATGAGCCTC
>JAIWNU010000192.1 GCA_020216655.1 Treponema sp.
ACAGTATAAATAAGGTGTAGAATCCGCTATACTTAAGGCGGTGACACTATGAAAAAGAGACAAAGTTTTGACAAAGCGTTTAAAGCGAAGGTCGCATTGGAAGCACTCCGGGAGGGAATGACCCTTCAGGAAATTGCAAGTAAATACGACGTTCATCCCAACCAGATTAGCCTCTGGAAAAAGCAGGTTATAGAAAACCTACCGGAGATCTTTGAAAGACCAAACAAGAAATCTGAAAGCGAACAACATGCTAAGAAGCAGTATGATGAAGCATTGAGAGCTCTGGGTGCCATGAAGATCGAAAACGAATTTCTAAAAAAAAAGTACAAACAACTGTACGGGACAGATCCGTCTTAATTGAACGTGTTCATACGAAGCTACCTATTGCCAAGCAATGTGAATTACTAGGGATAAGTAGAAGCGCAGCCTATTATAAACGGGAGCATACCGTGCATAAACGGGATTTGGTTCTTCTTGAGCATATACGATCTATTCTTGCACGACTCCCGTTTTATGGTTACCGGAAAGTATCCCGAGCAATACGTGCAAACCATATGCCGACAAGCGAAAAACAGGTTCGGCGCATTATGAAGCGAGCTGAATTACAGGCGATATTTCCTAGACGAAACCTTTCAAAAGCTCGGCAGGAGCACAAGAAGTATCCCTATCTTCTTGCGGGAAAGATACTACGGTACCCGAATCAAGTATGGGCAACGGATTTGACATATATTAAACTGCCATCGGGCCATGTGTACCTTATGGCAATCATTGATCTGTATTCGCGGAAAGTCCTTAATTGGATTATTACGAATACACTCGATACATCAATTTTTGCCAATTGTCTGAGAGAAACGATAGAGCGCTTTGGAATACCAGCGATTTTCAACACTGATCAGGGATGCCAGTTTACCTCTGAATGTTGGACAAACGTTTTACATGAATATGGTGTGAAAATCAGTATGGATGGTAAAAATCGAGCACTGGATAATATCTATGTTGAACGGATCTGGAAGTCACTCAAGTACGAAGATATTTATATCAAACAATACGACTCGGTATGTGATTTACGACAAGGCATTGATCGTTACTTCCAATTCTACAATAAAGAGCGGTTTCATCAGGGGCTTGATTACCAGACCCCTGACCAAATGTATCAGTCATTCCAGATCGTTGATCTGGCAGAACAAGCGGTATAATACACCTTAATGTACTGCAAAATGTGTGTTGACAAAAAGGCGCAGTATAGCCCGGCCCCGCCGCTGATCTGCAGACTGAATACTGGCAGCTTCCAGACTCAGCCGGTCCATGCCAGTCCGCAGGTGGTAGCGCTGGAGCCGGACGAGGCCTGTATCAACAACTATCGAAACATCCGGGACGGTAAGGCTAGTTTCGGCGATATTGGTAGCAAGGATTACCCTCTTTGTGCCGGGTTCTGCGCTGCGCAGGACCCGGCGCTGCTCACTTAAGGGAAGACTTCCATGGAGGGGCAGCACTTCCGTATGGGAACCCAGGTCCGAAAGAAGTTCAGAAACAGCCGCTATCTCCCTGCGGCCCGGCAAAAAGGCAAGAATAGCAGGGTGACTTGATCCGCGAGATTCTTCTACGAGGGACCTGATAGTTCTGCCGCAGCATTCTATGATAGATTCTCCGGTCCGCGGCGGCCGGTACTCGGTTTCTACCGGATACGTTTTACCCGGGCAGCTCAGGACCTGAACCTTGTCTGCACCCTGCCGATTTTCGCTTTTATTTAAGTGTCCGGCGATTGCATCGCAGTCCATGGTCGCAGACATAACGAGAATTTTTAGATCCGGCCTAATACGGCAGAGATCCAGCACCAGGGCAAAAGAAAGATCGGTGAACAGGGACCGTTCGTGAAATTCATCAAAAATAATCGTAGAGACCCCGGGTAGTTCGGGATTTGTCTGTATACGGCGCGCCAAAAGCCCTTCGGTGAGGACTTCTATTCTGCTCTCCCGAGATATGCATCGATCTCCGCGGACCGAATACCCCACGGTTTTTCCCAGGGGTTCTTCTAAAATATCGGCCATTCGCGAAGCAATACCGATAGCCGCAATTCGGCGGGGCTCCAGCATAACAATTGAACCAGGCAGATCCAAAAGGGCAAGCGGAACCAGGGTTGATTTACCGCTTCCGGGCTCAGCTTGGAGTATAAGCCGGCCCTGTTGCCGCAGTATATGGACGATCTCGGGCAGCCACGGAAGGAGGGGCAAAGCCGTTTTGGTGAGATTTTGGTTCAGGGTCATTATTTAGAAGGGAAACCGTTCCCGGAGGGTCAGCCCTCCAGTCTGTTCTACTCTCAGTTCAAAACGGTCGCCTGCGGAAACACGGCGGTGCAGCGCGCTGCCATACAGGGACCGCACAATCCCCGCAGACCGTGCACTGGACTCGTTGCTGCTTATTTTTATCAGTTCCGCAAGCCGTTCCCGGTATACCTCTGGCGCGATACCATAGATATCATCATCGGCACGGTGGAACATATAGGGAATCCCTTTACTGTCCACACCGCCGAGACTTATGCCGTTTATCTGAGGAACCACGTCGCTAAACACCCGGTAGGGGATGGCAATGTTGACCCGGCGGCCAGAAGCAATTTCCGAATAATCAAAATTGAGGACTATAGCATCAATATAAATATCTCGTCCGTCAATGCTTATTGTTTTTGTCTCCGCAATACTTTGCTGATTCGCGGGATCAAAAAACGTTATTTCAAAGGTGGTCCGGTCGTTTTGGGTCGATAGGACTCGAATTTCTGCGACCTTGAGACTCCGCTCAAGATTTCGGAGTACAGTCTGCAATTCCTTTATGCGACTCGCTGCTTCGAGGGAGGATTCTACTTTTTTCACCGTTTCACCAATGGCTACCACAGAAACTGAAAGCACCGCCACAACGAGCAGCACCGGCAGGTTCGCCGCAAGAGCAGCGAAGAGCCTGCCAAGTTCATCAAGGCAGACAAAAAACTTTTGAGCCCCGCTCAATGGGGTCCCCGCCGCCATGGCAAGCAGCCGCTCACGGCGCAGTGAGCGAGCGAGCGTAAAGATAACAAACAGGATTAAAAGGCTGCCATCAATAGCATAGCCGATTGGATTCGTCGTAAGAAATAAAATTGCGGAAGAGACTTTCTTAACAATTTCCAGTGCCATAGCCCTACCTCATTCGCTCATAATTTCGATTCCCCCGTAGGAATGTATAACAAGGGAATATACGGTGCCGATTTCGAATTGCCGAAGCTGTTTAATATCATGAACCGCATTACCAAAATAATTTAAAAGCCGGCTTCCGGGATTTCCAGTAGTATTGGTGCCATAGAGGCCCTCCGAAGCCTTGAGCTTGGTAAAAAGTTCCTTGAGCATGAGCCGTTTTTGTCCATCCTGAGAAGCCGAATCATAAATACCCGGCATGCCATCAAAATCATAGTAATTTAAGAGCATGGTGCCGCCCCGGGGCGCAACCGCATCAGTAAAAACCCGCACCGGGAACACGAGGGCTCCTGTTTTAAGCGGAACCACCAGTGAATCGATATAGAGTTCGCTGCCTTTCCAGGATCTTTCAAAGGATGCAATTTCCCGGCTGTCGGCATTATAAAACTTAAAGCGGGCGGAGATCTCAGTATCACTGCGGGATAGGACCATAAAACGCAGGGGTATTGTCGTCATTTTAAGAGCTTCGATAGAGGCTTCCAAAGAGCGAATTATTTTTTGCTGCTGCTGGAGGAAAAAACCTGCCCCAATGGCTATTACAATGAGGCCTATAACAAACAAGGCTATCAGGGTCCTTAAAAAACCTCTGAAACGTCCCCTGCCCCTTTTTTCTTCTTCAGCTTTACTTTTAGTTTTCAAATAAATCCCCCTGGCGCATCATCGCAGTTTGTTCCGGAGGGCTCTTTTTTCCAGAACGTTCCCGAGTTTCCCTTGGCAAAGGTTTGTCGCCCTCTTTGTTCTCCGCTTGAAGTCCTAGAGACCCATTGGCATCAGGCTTTCCCAAGCTCTGAGCTTTTTCTGGTTTTTCAAGGATCTCTAGAAATTGCTCTTCGCTGATAACCGGGATCCCGAGCTCCCGGGCCTTTTGGTTTTTGCTGGAGCCGGAAGCGGGGTCATTGGTGACAAGGAAAGAAAGGTCCTTCACCACAGAACTTTTAGCTTGTCCTCCCAGGGCCTTTACCCGTTCTTCCGCCTCTGACCGTTTCATGCTCCGCAGTTCTCCGGTAAAGCAGAAGGAATAACCCCGCAGTAGGAGGGCTTCTTCTTTTGGCGGTTCGGCGATGCTGATGATACCGGTGGCCAATACGGCATCCATATCAGTCTTTGTTTCAGCAAGGCCTTCCACAATAGTACGGGCGGTAATTTCTCCCAGGCCGTAGATGTTGGCCAGTTCTTCTACCGTGGCCGCACGGAGCTTTTCTAAGGTGTTGTACCCCGCGTCGGTCACCCGTTCCATAATAAGTTCCCCTACTCCATCAAAATCAAAGCCCGCGACAAAAGTAGATAAAGAAAGTGTTTTTGGACTTCGTAAATGGCGGATCACCTTTTTTGCGGAAAGCTCTCCCATCCGGTCCATGGCGGATAATTCTTCTTCGGTCAGCGTATAAAGGTCTGCAATGCGGTTAAGCCGTCCCGATTCGTAGAGCCGCTGGAGCAGCTTATCGCCGAATTCCCGTATATCAAGAACAGAAATCCATTTTTCTATCCGGTGGTGAATCCGTTTCGGGCACTGGGCATTTGGACAATAGAGCCGAGTTCCTCCATCCACGAGGTTTGTACCGCAGGTACTGCAAACCTGGGGAAGTTCAATTTCCTGCATCGCTGCCGGATCTACCTGATCCAGCATGCTATGGGCAAGCCCCTCTATTTTGGGTATGATTTCTCCCCGTTTTACCACCCGCACGGGGCTGCCGATTTTAAGCCCCAGGGCGCGGATCATATCAGGGTTGTTGAGGTTAGCCCGCTGGACCGTGGTACCCGCAAGTCGTACGGGATCCACAATCCCAATAGGAGTATAGGTAGAACCGGACTCGCTCCATTCAACGGCCCTTAATATGGTAATAGCCTCTTCCAGATCAAATTTAAAGGCAATCTGACGTTCAGGCCTTGTCCGTCTCAGGTCATCCATATTGGTTTTGATATCCTTGACCACAAGACCATCGATATCATAGGGCAGAGAGTCCCGCTGGGCAGCCACGGTTTCTCGATACTGAATTATCTGCTCTGGATCAGTAAAGACCCGTGCAGGGGTTACCATAAACCCGCGGGCCTCAAGCCAGCGAATTTTTTCAAGCTCTTCTCTAAACATGCTGTCGTTATTTGGATCGGATACGTCATAACAGACCAATTCCAAATCCTCACAGCCAGCCCCATCCTTTCGCCGCATAAGTCCGTTGGCTGCGTTGCGGCAATTTGCCTTGTCCTTGTATTTAGTATGCCATACAGCGCGGGGCATGAGCACTTCTCCCCGTACCCCTCCAGTAAAATCGGTATCCAGTTTGATAAGCACACCCTTCATCCGACGGGCATTAGGGGTGATATCGTCTCCTACAAGCCCGTCACCCCGGCTTACGGCCCGGACAAGCTCTCCCTTTTCATATTGGAGCTCCAGGCTCGCACCATCAAGCTTATATTGCACCACATAGGCAGAAGCAGCTGTTTTCATAGCCCAGGCGCGGAATTCCTCTGGATTAGCGGCCTTTTCCTGACTCCCCATGGGTATAAGATGGGATGCCTTGGGAAAACCATCGTCGGCATCTTTCCCTACCTGGGCAAAGAGGGGATGATCCGGAGCGAGACTCTTTAATTCATCCCAGAGGGCATCGAATTCGGCATCGGAAATCTCCGCTTCTCCGTTATAATAAGAAGCCTGGTAACGGCGGATAAGACGCTCTAAGGTAGCTATCCGGTCCTGGTTCATCAGGTTTTGCTCCGTATCATATAGATTTCGTATACCCGGTGTTCTTTTTCGAGCCCTTTCTTTTCAAATTTAGTTTCGGGCCGCCATGTTTGCCGAGGGGCAAAGCCATTATAGGGATTTTCTAGGCCCGGCGTGGCGGAAAGTTCTTCCATAGCCCAGGTGCCATAATCGGCCCAATCGGTAGCCATATAAAAGTAGGCGCCCTGCTTCATTCGGGACACAAGAAGGTCTGTAAAGGGCCGCTTGATAAGCCGCCGTTTATGATGCCGCTTTTTGGGCCAGGGATCGGGGAAAAATACATGGAAGGCATCTACCGATTCTAGCGGGAACATATCATTTAAAACTTCTACCGCATCATGTTCAATAATTCTTATGTTTTTAAGCCCCCGCTTTTCAATCTCCCACAGAAGTTTACCCACACCGGGCCGGTGTACTTCGATCCCAATATAGTTGATAGAAGGGTTTTGTTCTGCAATCAGCGCCGTAGCGGCTCCCATACCAAAACCTATTTCCACAACAACGGGCTGTTTCTTTTCGAACAGAGTACTGGGGTCTATGGTTTGTTTTTGATAGGGGATACAATACTGGGGAGCAAGAGTCTCATAGCTCCGTCTTTGGGCATCGCTCATGCGGCCCGCCCGTAATACAAAGCTCCGGATAGTTCCAAGGGGTGTCTCTGGCATTTGTAAAGCTCCGCTCGTGAATAATTATTCCATGCTGCTAGAAATTTGCTGGTATTGTTTTTGTCAGGGCTCCGGTATTTCCTTCGGGGTCTTCTGCCCAGAGGGCAAAGGCAAACACTGTGGAAGGAATGCCAAGGGCCTTAAGGCTTCCCGAAGAAGCTGATACAGGCACCGACTTTACCAGAGCGCCATCCTTATCATAACATAAGATAGTGTTTTTAGGATAGGCAGAACGGATAGTATAGGAATCCCCCATAATCTGGAGCTGAGGAAATGCATACCTGCTTTGGAGCGGCGCATCGAGGCCGATCATTTTTTCTGTCCGTTCCCCACCCTTGTCGGTAAGAATAATACGGTACAGGCCACGGGGCAGCGGACTTTCATCAACCATAGATATACTATGACTTCCAATCCACAATTGGTTATCCCTGTTTACCTTGAGCCAATCTGCAGAATTTAGGGTCCAGTAAAGTTGTTGGTCATCATGTATGATATAAATGTTGTCCAGGTCTTCGTTACCGTCTTCATCCTGAGCCAGCACAAAAAGGCTCAGCTGTTCTTTGATGCCCTTGGAGGTCTCGGTATATATAAGCTTGTAACTGTAGTTTTGAATTTGCGGAACAGAGCGGGAACAGGAAAGCAGCATCAGATTGATGAGTAAAAGGGGCAACATTCGGCGCATGTCCCTATCATATCGCCCTTGTGTTATCCCCGCAAGAGCATATACTCTGAACATATGCAGGTACAGCGAATCCATGAAGAAAGCAGCCGCGATGAACAGCGGGGAAGTTTTGTCCTC
>JAIWNU010000020.1 GCA_020216655.1 Treponema sp.
CCAGGTCCGCCCGGCTTGGTGCTTCAGTGCCTTCGGCGGCGACGGCGGCGGCCCCTGCGCCTATCGCAGCAGCAACCATGGCACTGAGCGGCGTATGCTGGTCCAGCGCCTCATGCCGATCGTGGGCCTCATGCCAATCGTGGAACTCATGCTGCTCAAGGCTCAGGGCCAAGGCCGCTACCATGGCGTCCCCGGCGCCCACGGTACTTTTAGCCTCCACCGGGAGCCCCTTTGCATAGAGGGCTTCCTGGCGGTTCAGAAACAGGGCACCCTCGGCGCCGAGGGACACCACCACCGTTTCTGTTCCCGAGTTAAGGAGGCGCAGGGCCGCCGCCGCAATGTCATGCAGAGCTTGCGCCGCAGGCTCCTGAAAAGATCGCCCCACAAGCCGCTCAAGTTCGTGGATATTAGGCTTTACCAGGGTCGGCCCAGCCTCTATCCCGAGCCTGAGGGCTTCCCCGTCCGCATCCAGTATGGTGCGGCAGCCTATACTGCGGGCCCTTTGAATCCACTTTTTATAGATATCAGCCGGGGTGCCCCGCCCAATGCTGCCAGAAAAAACAAGAATCGTTTCTCTATCGGCCCCTGCAAAAAGCAGCGATTCGAGTTCAGCCAAGGCCGCACCGGTAAGCTCCGGCCCCTGGTCGTTAATATCTGTATGGGTCCTGTTCCGGGGGTCCACAATCTTTATGTTGGTCCTCGTCTCTCCATCAACCCATACGAATTGATGTTCTATTCCCAGATCGGTCAGGTAGCTGGCGATAAAGCGGCCCGCGCTGCCCGCGGCAACTCCGTAGGCGCAGCTTGCCCCCCCAAAGGCATGTATCGATTTTGAGACATTTATCCCCTTGCCCCCCGCATCGAGCCGGGATGCCTGTATCCGGTTCACCTGGTTTACCGAAAAGTCTTCGATAGAGACGGTCCGGTCCACCGCGGGGTTCAGGGTGAGCGTCCTGATAGACCTACTCATTGTGGATTGCCTCAAAAAAAGCTCCCAGCACCCGCTGCGCCTCTTCTTCGTTGCCCCCTGAGACCTGCAAGGTTACCTGTTCCTGGTATTTTACCCCCAGGGTCAGCATATGGAGCATGCTTTTTCCGTTAATGACCTTTTCGCCTTTGATTACCGTAACGGTTGTATCGGGGAATTGTTCGTTAGCCGTGTCCACAAAGAGCCGGGCAGGCCTCGTGTGGAACCCCGTGGGGTTAATGATGGTATAGGTTTTTTCGTTCACCCTATTACTCCTGAAATATATTGATGAATTGCTTCGGCGCTTTCCAGACGGAGCGCCCGTTCTGCCCATTGGGCTGCTTCTGTGCTTACCAGGGCAGCGAGCCGGGAACGGATCCGGGGCACCGATGCGGCGCCCATGCTGAGTTCGGTAATACCAAGACCCACAAAGAGGGCAAAGGCTTCCGGGTCTCCCGCAAGCTCGCCGCAGACACCGATCCAGATACCATGGGCCTTAGCAGATCGACTTGCCATGTCAACCAGACGCAGTACTGCCGGCGACAGGCCCCGATTGAGATATGCCACAGACCGATTCATCCGGTCGGCCGCCATGGTATACTGGGTAAGATCATTGGTACCCACACTGAAGAAGTCCACTTCGGGGGCAAAATGATCGGCCAAAAGGGCCGCGGAAGGAATCTCGATCATAATGCCCAGTTCCCAGGTCTCGGAAACGGGAATATTCCGCTTTTTAAGGTTCGCTTCCTCTTCGATAATGATAGTCTTTGCCCGCCTGAGTTCTTCCAGGGTTGCCACCATAGGGAGCAGAATCCTCAAGGTCCCAAAAATACTCGATCGCAGGAGCGCCCTGATCTGGGTTCTCAGCAGGTCTTCCTTTTCAAGGCAAAGCCGAATGGCCCGAAGTCCTAAAAAGGGATTAGTCTCAGGCTCCAGGTGAATATAGGGGATCTGCTTGTCCCCACCCACATCCAGGGTCCGGATAACCACGGGTTTTCCCTTCATCCGTTCCAGCACATGTTTGTAGACTTCGAACTGTTCATCCTCCGAGGGCATGGCGGTCCGGTCCATAAACATGAATTCGGTGCGGAATAGTCCTATGCCGTCGGCGCCGTTCCGAATCGCTCCCTCTAGGTCCTTAATGCTTCCGATATTGGCGGCAATTTCTATTTTTAATCCATCCTTGGTAAGAGAAGGTTTGTCCGCAAAGGCTTTTACAAGCTGCAGCTCTGCCTCATAGGCTTTTCGTTTTTCTTCATATTCCGAGAGGACACCGCTATCCGGGTTCAGAATGACCATACCGGAGTTTCCGTCCACAATAACGGTGGAGCCGTCCACAACTTCAGGAAGCGGACCGATGCCCACAACCGCGGGGAGACCTAAGGACCGGGCCAGTATGCTCGAATGGGAAACGGCGCTCCCGCCTTCGGTCACAAAGCCGAGCACCATGCTCCGGTCCATCTGTGCAGTCTGGGAAGGAGTTAAATCCACCGCGGCAAACACCGAAGGATTTTCCAGCTTGATGGCTTCATCCCCTGTTCCCTGCATATTCTGTACAATCCGAGAAACTATGTCTTCAATATCGCGGATACGGCCGGTAAAAAGTTCATCCTCAATCTGGCGCAGAAGCTCCATGAACATAAGGCCCGTATCCCGGACTGCAGCCGCCGCATCCTTGTGTTCATCAAAAATTTTCCGGCGGATCTCTCCAAGGAATTCTGGATCCTTTAATATAGAAAGATGGCTTGCAAATATTTCGGCCTTTTCCTGGCCAAGTTCGGCAGCGGTCTTGTCCCGTAGAACAGTCACCTGTTCACGGGAGCGTTCCAGGGCTTTTGAAAAAAGCGCCCATTCTTGGTCAGGTATCACTGCTGCGGCATCGCAGCCCGGAGCGGTGCGCTGAGCTGTTGGTTCCCGGTATCGGACCAATGGGCCTATGGCGATTCCCGTTGATGCGGGAATTCCCTGCAATCGGTAGGTCATTATCGCTTCTCCACCGTACCGACCACGTCCAGTATCTCTTTGGCTGTCCGGGCAGAAAGCAATTTTTGCAGCTGTGCGTCATCAATACAAATCTGGGCAATATTGGTAAGGAGATCAATATGCTCATTCCCGATAGCAGCAACAGCAATGAGCAGTTTAGCAATCCGGCCCTTGCCAAAGTCCACACCGCCGGGGACCTGTACCACCGCAAGACCGGTCTTTTTCACGAGCGGCTTTGCCGCCTCAGTTCCATGGGGCACCGCGACCCCGTTCCCCACATAGGTGGTGGAAATGCTGTCCCGCTGGATCATTGCATCAATATAACCTGGCTCTATATAACCGGCCTGCAGCAGCAGTTCACCGCAGGCTCGGATAGCCTCTTCTTTGGAGCTGAATGCTGCATTCAGCTTGATTGTTTTTTCAGTCAGCATGGTTCCGGACATGGTGTATACCTCCTTGATCCGTATTAAGTAACTCTTGGTAATAGTTTCGTATTTCCTGTTCCGAACCGGATTCCAGCCGCGCAAGCACGTCGGGATCCAAAAGCGAAACGCTGATTTCGTTTAATAGCGAGAGGTCCCCTTCTTTGACATTCTGGGGTGCGAGCATTAGGAGAATAGTTTGGGGAGCAACAGGCCACAGCGCAAGTTCTGTTAACAGGGGCTCTGCGAGCCGGTGTACAGAAAAAAAGGGAGCAATAATCGCAGATCCGCGGGCATGGAGAAAAAGGCAGCGGCTGCTCGGGAGGAGAATTCCATGGTCCGAAGACCTGCGCAGAAGAACCTCAAAGGCCGCATCACTATCTGAGACAAAGCCTTTGCGTGCAGCAATGTCTATCAAATTTTTAAGAATGTTTTCCCAATCTGAGCCATAGTTGCAGGATGAAAAAACAGAAATGTGTTCAATAAGGTCCTGAATAGTATTTCGCAGGGAAAGAGCAGTCCTGCTTACATCGAGAGATAAGGCTGCGGCTCCGGTCTGAGTATCCTGCTGCCGCTCAGGGCTCCTGTTCATGAGGTTAGCGTTTAAAAATGAACGGATTTTTTGGACCCCTTCGTCAGAAAGGAGGGGCTCCACTAAAACATAGCGATCCTGAGGAAGGGGCAGAGGGATGGTAGAAATCAGGATATCCCAGCCTTCAAGCGGCATGGTCTGAATATCGAACCAGGACACATTGGCGACGAGCTCTATTTCGGGTATTTTTTCCCGCAGCCGGCTCGCGAGCATATTGGCGCTGCCGATACCGGCGGAACAGACAACCAGGGCCCGATACCGTCGGCGTTCCCGTTCCATACGGGAGAGGGCAGAACCAAAGTGCAGCACTAAATACCCCACCTCGTCATCCGGTACAGAAAGGGTTGGGAACAGTTCCTTGAGCAAATCCTGCAGCACCGCAAAGAGTTCTCCGTACTCTTGCCGGATCCGACCCAGCAAGGGATTTTTAATCGGTAATTTATGTTGGAGCCGATACAGGGCGGGGACCCAATGGGCCATAAGCCCGTCCCGGAGAACCCGGTCAGCATTGAAATTCTGGCCCAATCTTTCCCCGCATTTTTGAATGAGCAGATTTATTTCCGGCAGCACCTGCAGATTATCCGCCAGCAATTCCTTTCCGAGCCGCTCAGGCCGGGCTCCCCGAAGAAAGCGTTCCACCATACGGATTTCCTCAGGGTCTACTGGAATAGAATAATGGGAAAAAACACCGCTTACGGCAGCAAGGGCTATCCGCCGTACTTCCGGATCAACGGCCAGGTTCTGGTCCGAGGCTGCTTGAGAAGCCTGAGGAAGTGAAAAGCCGGACCGTTTCCTCACGGACGCTACTGCGAGCACAAGCACAAGCTGCAAATAATCCTGAGGCGCCAGGTCCGGCAAAAGATCCCGGGAAAGCCCTGCCAGAATATGTTCGGCGTAGCGGATATACTGGAGCGGCACAATCCGGAGGGCCAGCAGCTCCGCTTCCTCCATGCATAGGGAAGAAGCGGCAGCCTCGGACCGAAGCAGCGAGAGGAGGCCCCCTTCGCCAAATTGTTCCCACAATAAAAGCACCAGGGCTTCCCGCTTTTGCGTTTCGCTGCCTTCCAGCTTAAGCCCCATTCCCTTGCGGAGGGTAAGCTGCAAACCCTGTAATGCGAACCAGGACTGGAGTACATCCAGGTCATGACGCACCACCGGGACTGAACTGTAGAGCTCTTCTGCCAGGGCAGAAAGCTTCATCGCTTCGTCTGTTTCAAGGAGCAAAAAGCACAGCATCCGCTGCCGTTCCTCAGGGGAGGTATCGCTCGGCACGGTTGCATGCAGGTCCTCCCGGCACCGGGCAAGTTTTTCAGTATCCCCTATAAGCTTTAGGCCGAGTCCCGGCCTCGCATTGAGCATGAGGCCATAATCCCGCTCAAGGCTCCGGGCAAGGTGCACCAGTTCCCGGTGCACCGTTTTAATGCTCACCTGTACTGCATCGGCAATATGGGCAAGGGTAACCTCCCGCTGTTCATCAACAAGAATCTGAAGAATCTTTCTTTGCCGTGTTGTAAGATTCATCGCAGCAACCTACCCTTCGCCCATCAAACTTTTATAACATTATTATGCTTTTAGTTTTTCTACGAGTACATCGTATTCAGGACTTTTCAAAAAGTCATCGATCGAAATGTGCGTTGCGTTTGGCAGGGTCGCCCGGGCCCGCTCGGTCAGAGACTCGTGGGTAATGACGATGTCCGCATCCTTCGGAAGATCATTAATCGCGCAATTGGTTACAGAAATCTGCAGTCCAGCCTTCTGTATTTTCGATCTGAGAATGCTTGCACCCATGGCGCTGGATCCCATACCAGCATCGCAGGCAAAGACGATTTTCTTTACACCCTTTTTAGGGGCAACCACATCGACCTTAAGTTTGGACCCTTTAAGAGCCGCGGTCTGGGCAGCAGCCTGTTCAAGACCATTTTCAGCTTCGTTCTGCTTGGTAAACTTAAGGAGCAGATAGGCCACCACAAAGGAGGCGACAGAAGAGAGCAGCACCCCGGTCAGCATGGGGAAGAGGCCGCCCTTGGGGGTCATAGCCAGGTAGGCGAAAATAGAACCCGGAGAGGGGGTTGCCACGAGGCCTGCGCCGAGGACGGAGAAGGTAAAGGTACCGGTCATGCCGCCGGCGATTGCCGCGAGGATCAGCTTCGGATTCATCAGGATATAGGGGAAATAAATCTCGTGGATACCGCCCAAGAAATGGATGATAATGGCACCGGGAGCGGATTCTTTTGCCATCCCTTTGCCTGCAAGCCAGTAAGCAACCAGAATACCCAGGCCCGGACCGGGATTGGATTCCAGCATAAAGATGATAGATTTTCCCGCTTCGGTAGCCTGCTGCACACCAATCGGCGCGAGCACCCCATGGTTAATCGCATTGTTCAGAAAGAGAACCTTTCCGGGCTCAATAAAGATATTTGCCAGGGGGAGCAAGTCCATGGATACGATAGACCGGACGCCGGCTGCGAGCACATTGGAAATAAACATGACCGCGGGAGCAATGACCAGGTATGCCAGCAGGGCTAAAATGGTGCCTAAAATACCCATGGAGAAGTTGTTCACCAGCATCTCAAAGCCCACAGGGATTTTGCCTTCAAAGAGGGCATCCACTTTTTTCATGCACCAGGCCGCGATAGGACCGACAATCATGGCGCCAAGGAACATGGGAATGCTGGAACCGACAATAATACCCATGACTGCCGCAGCGCCGATAACACCGCCCCGGACATCATAGACCATTTTTCCGCCCGTATAGCCAATGAGCAGGGGTAAAAGGTAGGTAATCATGGGGCCGACCAGCTTGGCAAAAGACTCATTGGGGAGCCAGCCCGTCGGAATAAAGAGCGCAGTAATAAGACCCCAGGTGATAAAGGCCCCAATGTTGGGCATTACCATTCCGCTTAAGAAACGGCCGGTCCGCTGGATATGCATGCGGGCGTCGGTCTGTGTAGCACCTTGTACAGAATCACTCATGTTCTGAACCTCCATTGGGGCCAGTATATCCACCTTTTGCCATAAGGAAGCTGCAAGTTAATGAGTAGAAGACAAGAACATTATGGACAAATCTTTATTAGGCCTGTTCGCTCGCGCCTTTTCCTGTTTTCCCGCTCAGCCCCACTAAAAGCCCCAAACGAGACAGTTCCAGCTCCAAAAAAGTGCGACCCACGCCCCATAGATCCAAAAAGTCCCGATAGGCCCGGTATTCTGGATCATTTATATTGATGAAATTCCGCCGCTCAGTGCGCTGCTCCCGGCCTGCGCGGATCAACACATTTTTTGGGGTATGTTCCATGGTAATAAACTCAACCATTTCCGCCGAATAGCCAAAGGCTTTAAGCATGAGGAGCCGGGAAGCGTCGGTCACGAGGCTTGCCTGTTTGTCCCTGGTAACACCAAAGCGGAGGATTGAATCCATGAGAGGATTTTTAAGTTGATGAAAAAACTCGTGCTGGCAGCAGGGAACGGCTAGGATTGCCGGGCTGCCCCAGAAAAGTGCCTTGGCCAGAGCCGCATCGGTAGCAATATCGCAGGCATGGAGGCTGATCACCATGTCAGGAAGGCGGCTCTGTTCATGAGGCGCTGCATCAAGCTGAAAGTTGGCAATATCTCCCACTTCAAAACGGAGTTTGGTGCAGCCGAGCCGGGCCGCTATCCCATTGCAGAACTCTACCACATCGGATTTGAGATCCAGCCCCGTGACCATAAAATCTGTATAGCCCCGATCCAGGAGGAAATGGTAGAGCGCGAAGGTCAGATAGGCCTTGCCGCTCCCGAAATCTACTATGTATAAGGGCTTCTCCTGGGGAAAAGGCTGGAGGGCAGTCTCCACAAACTCCAGGTATTTGTTGATCTGGCGGAACTTATCGTATTTTTTGGGGTAAACCCGGCCGCTTTTATCCATGACACCCAGTTCTACGAGAAAAGGTACCGGCTGCCCCTCCTGCAGGAAATGGCTCTTTCTACGGTTATGGGAAAGAGACTCCCGATTTTTAGTAGGCGGCTTTTCTGACAGGCGGCACTGGCCGGATGGCAACCAGTAGAATTGATAGTCAGCGCGGCTTGTAAAAATGGTGCCCTCAGAAAACGCGCACATCGCTGCAGTAAGAACTGCGGCACCGGCGGCGGGCGCGGCGGGTTCAAACTCGGCGGCGTGCGGAAAGTGTTTATGAAAGGTCTTAGGGCCTCTCTGCAGCTCAGCTTGGAGCTGCAAGACACCCTTGAGTTCCACGGGCCGCAGTTTGAGCTTATCGCAATGGATAAAATCAGAGAGGCTGCCATCGCCCGCATCGTCGGCATCGCCGCAGCGCCCTCCAGTGGCTTCGCCGCCGCCGCGCCCGCCGCTGCTTGCCACTGGGGCTGTGGGCCCAAAACGGGGCCGGGAAAAGACCGCGTACACCAAAGTGTCCGCAATATCTAGGGAGGCAATAAAATCCTTTAATTGGTCCGCCCCGAGCGGCTTTGCAGCACCCATACAGGCTCCAGTCTTAGGACCTGAGCGGCAAAGCGGCATAGGCTGCCTGGCGGGCGGCCTTGCGTTTTTCCACAAAGGCCTGGAACCGCTCCAGACTGCTGTTAAGCACGAGCTCCTCCGGAGCCTTTGCGGCGTCCAGCAGGGCCTTTACTTCATCGAAACGGCCCACATCTTCCCAATAATGAGCATCGCTGCCGCATACCATAGGGCAGGACATAGCCACGCAAAGCCGGGCGATTTCCAGACAGTTTTGGTGGCTCCCTTTTCGTATCCGGAAAGAACTGTCATTTATTTCCAGGGCCTTGCCGTTTTCTTTGGCAGCCGCAACCACCCGTTCCAGATCAATCGGGAAGGCAGGATTTCCCGGATGAGAAATGGCATCCACCCAGGGGCCCTGGAGGGCCGCCACGAGGGCCTCCGTGTTTTCCTCCCTGCCATGATCTTCGAAACATATTTCGTGAAAACCAGCCATGACAAAGTCGAGCCGGGCAAGGATATAGGGTTCCAGGTCTATGTCTCCTGAGGTGTTCATGATATTCGCCTCTATGCCGCCGAAAAAGCTTACCCCCATAATGGAAGAAGGCAGAACCCGCAGATTGCTGAAATGGTAAGGATGGGTGGTGCCAGGCATACCAGGACCGTGATCAGTCAGTACAAAGGCTTTAAGCCCCCGTTCCCGAGCCCCCCGGGCAAGATCTTCTACCGTAGAAAACGCGTGGCCCGACGCCACCGAATGGGTATGTGAATCAACAAGAATATTCATACCGATTATATAACACGGAATAAGGTACAGAATAAATAGATCTAGCCATACCAATCAGCTCAGCCGGGCATTGGGAAGCTCAACAAAAAACACCGTTTTTCCGGGAACACTAGAAAAACCAATAAGCCCCCCATGGCTTTCGACTATTTTTTTTGAAATATCCAGCCCAAGTCCAATACCTTCTCCGTCCTTTTTCGTTGTAAAAAAGGGTTCAAAAATATGCGCCTGATTCTCCTTGGTTATTCCCTTGCCAGTATCGGTAATACTCACCCGGACCCTATCGGGTTCCAATAATTCAGTGCTAATAGTCAGTACACCTTGATAATCCATAGCCTGCAAAGCATTTTTAATAATATTAAACCATACCTGATCCAATTTTTCTGGAGACCCCTTAAGCAATATTCCCGCATATTGTTTCTGAACATTCACCCCTTGCTTTATAAAAGACTCCATTAAAACTAAAATGTTGTCGATCCGCTCTTCAAGCTTAAATTCGGTTTGAGATGCGGCTATTTCCGGCATGAGGTAGTATTGAATAGCACCTACTACCCGTGCGGCTTTCTCCGTTGCAAGATGAATCACTTCCGCCATATCCATGACAACCGCAAGCCGGCTCACCAAAGAAACGAGGAGCCCTGCGTCAGGGTACTTAAGCCATTCGAGAGGAATACTTGTTCCTGGCATTAAACCGATTTCTACCAGGTTTTCGGCTAAAAGAGCAGCGTTATCTATCCCTTCTGCGGACAGTATTTCTTCTGCCTTTTTATATAAGACAATTGATGAACTATCATTCTGTTTGCGG
>JAIWNU010000021.1 GCA_020216655.1 Treponema sp.
ACTCATTTCGGTATTTTCCTATCCCATGGTGATGACACATAGAACCACCCTGCTTGAGGGTTTCTTCAATAATCATGCGATGGATAGGATGATGGTAGACTCGCATCTCGTCTTCTGGTGCGCAGTTTATGTTGTAGTTGTAGACAAAATAGAAATTGGTGCCATTGATATAGCTATGGGATGAATGACCGCCCAGCATGGTAAGATCATGTGCCCGGGGGAATTCTGCACGAACCCGTTTCATGACATTTTCGTAGATAATCGGAATATGTTCCCAGTCAGCAGAAATTTCGGTGGTAAATCCCGCATGGCTGTCGCTTTCGATCATTTGCTGGATTTCGTCATCAATATCTTTCTGGCTCCAATTGAGGTGATTAAACCAGTTTTCTATAAGGGCACTATCTACTGGTTCCAGTATTGCATCATTAAATTTTTCAATCGCCTCTTGTATGCCAATACTAGTAGCCTGAACAATATGTTCGTTACCTTCAGCCATTAAGATCAGAACACATTTTCCTTTATGAAAGTGATAAAAATGTTGGCGGGCATCTTCCTCTGAATAAACCCGGGCAACCGAGGGCCGGTAGCCATTAACCATGACTTCACGCAGTATTTTAATACCGCTCGGAACATCTTTTATTAGGTAACCAAAGAACCGGTGATTCTGCAGAAAATACCGATACAGCTTAACGGTAACCTCCGTAATATAGCAAAGTGTACCTTCATTACCGATGACAATATGACGGATATCGGGACCTCCAGCCCGGCGAGGTACATTCTTAATTTTCGATATGTGGCCGTCGGGGAACACACATTCAAGACCAACCACCATATCTTCTATTCCACCATAAAGGGTAGAAAATTGACCTATACTTCTCGTGGCCACTAGACCGCCATATTTTGCAACCGGTTTTGACTGCGGCGAATGGCCGGTAGTCAGCCCCAGTTTGTTTGCCTCATTTTCGAGATCTTGCAAACAAACACCGGCCTGAACCGTAGCTTGCATATTGTAGGCATCAATTTTTATTATTTTATTGAGATTCTTGGCATCAATAACCAGCGTCAGGTCTTTCCAGTTTTCGAGCCCTCCCTCGGTAGCGGTTTTCCCGCTCCGTGGAATTACATTGATACCTTGTTCGTTGCAGAATACCAGCAGTTTCGATACCTCTTCGGCAGAATTGGGGTATACGATTGCCGTAGGAACTGGTACATCCAAAACACGCTTTGCCTTTGCATATTTTTTGTATCTATCTGCCGCGGCATCATACAAATCATTTGGATCCGTATTGATCTGCTCTGGATCAAGGATTTTCCGCAGCTGTGTAATAACCATTTCTTTGTTTAACACAAAGGGCCTCCTCTTTCTTATTAGGTTATGCGGAAAGTATAGGCCCCTATTTTTTCACCTATCAAGAAAATTTTCTATTTTTTATAATTATAACCCATTTTTATGGAAAATTTTCCATTATTATTACCAAGACTTCGACAGTACCCACTTTACATGATTTTTTATAAGTCACATACTGAAACCAAACACTACTCAGAGGCCTTAGATAATGTTTACTATCAACTTAACGAAGCTTAATGAATCAGAAAAAAAAATAATGGAAACATTGCTGGCCTATGCAAAAAATCAACCATATCCAAACATTACCAAAGCAGCGGAAATCTGCGGCTGTTCGGTATCTCAAATTTCAAAATCAATTAAAAAAGCCGGTTTTAATGGATATAAACAGTTTATTTCTTATCTATACCATGGAGAACAACCTAATAGGCCTATAGCTGATGAGATAGAACGGCTAAAAAGAGTGTTAGCCGATTTTGAACTTAACCTTGTGTATGAGTTTGCTGAACTCATTGTAAAACACGATAATATTGTGCTTTTCGGTTATGGCCCTTCCGCTATATGTGCTCAGTATTTTGAATATAAGCTGAGGCTCTGCTCAAATGCGCTTGTCATCACAGCCCCGGATGAACAGTCAGCCATGAGCATGATGAACCGGGCTACCTTGCTGGTAATTTTTACCACTACCGGTCAATACCGATCTTTTGCTAAATTAACCCTGGAAGCAAAATATAAGGGAGCTGAGGTGGCCGTCGTCTCCGAGGAATTTAATCCCCTGCTTATGGAAAACTGTGATCATTACTTTGTATTAACCCAGCATCGCCAGCCAGCAACCCTTAAACCATATGAAAAAACGAGAACCGTCTTTTTTATCTTTTTAGAGCAGGTCATACAAACGCTGCTGGAACAGCATAACAAACCCTCTACACAATAGCCTTGGCCATCCAGCGCTTGCTCTTCCAGCGGAAGAGCATAATAATACCCCGGATTGTTTCATCGGTCCCCACTGCAAGCCAAATACCAACCATGCCAAGACCAAAATGCAGACCCAAAAGCCAGGCACCAAAGACTCCAAGGCCCCACATAGAAACAATGCCAACCATGACAGGGAACTTCACATCTCCCGCGCCTTTGAGGGCAGGAATAGTAATCAGATTGATAGACCTTCCGGTTTCCACATAAAACGAAACAAAGAGCATGTTGTAAGTTACCTGGGCAATTTCCTTAACTTGGGTAAAGATCCCGATAAGCGGCCGCTTAAACAGATTGAGCAGCAGCACCAGGGTAAAGGATATCATGGTTCCTGCAAGCTGATACATGAATACCCGTTTGTACGCCGATTCGGGTTGCCGAGCCCCTACAAAATATCCAGTCTTAATCTGAGCCGCATTACCAATCGACATGGCCGCCACAAACACAAACCGAACAAGGGTCTGAGCGTACACCTGAGCCGACATAGCATAGGTGCCCAGGGTTGTAACCATGGCCATAATAACAATCTGCCCCACATTGTAGGAAAGGGCTTCCCCAGCGGAGGGCACACCGATCTCAAGAATCTTTCTATAAATTGATGCAGGAACGTTTCGCCAACCTTCAGCTTTAAACAAAATAGAATGATGGGACTTAATCCGCCAGCGGGTCATAAGGACCGCCGCAATTTGGGACACCACCGACGAAACGGCCACACCAGCCACGCCGGTGACCGGGAGGCCAAACCAGCCGTAGAGGGCCAAAGAATTGCCAAGCACATTTATAAGATTGGCAATAATTGAAATGTACATGGTATCCCGGGTATAGCCATAGGTTCGCAGGACCGTCGACTGCAGCATGTTAAAGGCAATAAAAACCGAGCCAAAACCGCCAAAGATAACAAAGTACTGCCATGCGTAGAGCCTCACCTTCGGCTCCAGGGGATAGAGAGACAGGAGCCACCAGGAACCGGTAAGTACGAGCAAAGTCATCAAGAGGGCGATCATTAAAATAAGAATAGCGCTTGCCTGGGCAATGAGACCCGCCTCTTTTTTCCGATCCGCCCCGAGATATTGGGCCAGCACAATACTAGAACCGGTACAAACAATAGTAAAAAGAAGTTGAATAAAAAACATGTACTGGGCAACCATTCCCACACCAGCTACCGCTTCCTGGGCATAGGAACTGAGCATGAAGGTATCGATAGATGAGACCAGCATCCTGAAAAGCGATTCCAGGAATATGGGCAGTGCGAGGGTCAGAAGGCTGACAGTACCGGGATTTACTGATTTTTGCGAATTCATGATTGTTTTTGTTACTCCACACGCAGCGCCATAGGCTGCGCTGCCAATAATAAACAATTTTCTAACATTGGTATAGATGGATGAAATTTTCCAACAAAAACTAAAGCTGTGAGTTTTCTTGGCTGCAGCCTTCTCGACCGTGGGTTTCTCGACCGCAGCCTTCTCGACCGAGGGCTTTACTTAGCCGAGAACCCGCTAAGGCCGCAGGTCTTTCTTTATCGCATCCGCAGCGAGTTTGCCGGTAAGGAGGGCGATAGGCACCCCCGAAGGGCTGTAGGTCCACTGTCCTGCCTGGAACACACCAGGAGCGGGGGTGTGCACCGCAGAGCCTATGCGGCCCATTTCGTGTACAACCGGAGGAGGACCTTCTTCAAAGGACCAGCCAGTAATAGCACCGCCGCTTGAACCAACTTCCTGCTCAATGCTCAGGGGGGTAATCGAGAACCGATCCACCAGGTGCTCTTTCAGATCTGGATACAGCTTAGCTTCCATTACATCCAAGAGCAGATCTTCCAGACGGAGGCGGAATTCATCAAACCATCCGGCCTCTTTAACCATTCGGCATAATTCGTAATCCAGAAGGATGGAACAGATAAGTCCCGTATGTCCTTCCGGTGCGAGAGCGGGATCCCGGAGGACCGGTATGGATATTTCCAGTGTATTGTAGCGAACAAAACCTTCCAAATAATAAAGCACTGATTTTTTCCAGTCCGCTTGATTGGGACCAGATAAATTCCGGTAGGCACTTTTAAGAGTTTCCAGCCCTGTGATCCTGAGGGATCCCACCCCCCCTTGTTTCGGCGGTATAAAATAGGTGGGGCCGGGACCGGGCGGCAAAATAGGCGGGAGGCAGAGAGATACCGACATAGAGGGAAAAAACCGAGTCACCTCCAGGCCGGGCTAAAAAAGTTTCTTTGTTGTGCTCCCAGGCCGCTCTTCGGGTAGGGTTCCGAATCGCCTCCGGGTCGGCGAGGCGGTACAGGGCTTTTAAATCCGCGCACCAGAGGAGCCTATCCCAATTCCATACCTGGCCGGTTTGGTCCGTAACAGTTCGAGCGGCGAGATCTAATGCCGCAACAAGCCGGCCGGTAACAACAGAGACTCCTGCGTTCCGGACATGACTTTCCAATACCGAAGCCAGGCTGCCCGTGCCGCCAGAGGGATACAGGTAATCGAGATAGAGGGAAAAATAGCTCAGGGCAAAAAAGGCGGGGGTTGCGCGGAAAAAGTGCTGGCCCACCAGGTCCGCAAGACTCGGGTCATCGGTCATACGGGCCAGGGCTTGTTCCACCGGCTTAAAAAAAGCGGTAAATTTTACCGATGGTAGCAATAAAACGCAGAGACCAGGGGAGAAATATACCAAATAGCCACAGCGGGTGCTTAAGAGGGGAGTAAATCATAGGGTTTTCGATGCCGTAAAGGACATCCATGTCCTTCATGACATCCTGAATCCGGCGGATAATCCGGTCCACATCTCCTTTGGAACCAGGCCGGGCCCGTTCGAGCAAAGCCTTATAATCATTAATGGAATCCCGGGACTCTACATGAATCATATCGTTCCCGATGCCGACAGAAACCCGGCTTGGCACCATGGGGAGTTCAAGCCCCAGCCGTTCCAATAGGGGACCGATTATTCCGCCGTCAATTAAGGCCCGGGGCCCTGCATCCCAGGTAAACCCCTTTCGCTCAAAAGACCGGGCAAGCCCGCCGCAGTGGTCGTTTTTTTCTAGCAGTATGGTCTCAAAGCCATACTTCCTGAGAAAGGCCACAGCGCTGAGTCCTGCGAGTCCTCCTCCTACCACAAGCACTTTTTTTTGTTTCATACCTATGTTGTAGGCCATAACAAACCATTTTGCAAAGCGCCGCATGACAAATATCATTATCCACTTGCGCAACAAAGGAGCAGCCAGTAGTATTTGAAAATCATTCTTTATCTGGAGGCAGTGATGATACTCTGTTGCGGCGAAGCTCTTATCGATATGGTTCCCTACAAAACCCAGGATGGGATTGATACCTACCGGCCGCTTCCCGGAGGCAGCCCGTATAACAGTGCCATTGCCATGGGCCGCCTCGGCGCCCCGGTCAGCTTTATGGGCCGCCTTTCTTCGGACTTTTTCGGCACCATGCTGGTAGAACGGCTCCAAAAAAACAATGTCAGAACTGACCTTATTGTCCGGTCACAGCAAAACACAACACTGGCCTTTGTAAAAATAGAAGCAGGGAAAGAACCTCAGTATGCTTTTTATACCGAAGGCACCGCAGACCGTTCATTTTCACCCCAAGACCTGCCTCAGAAGCTGCCCCAGGACCTCCATGGAATACTTTTCGGTTCCATTTCGATGACCATGGAACCGGTGGCCAGCACCATAGAACAGTTTGTCCGCACCCAAAGCCAGCGTACAGACCCCAATGCGCCGGTTATATCCCTTGACCCCAACGTCCGGCCCGTCATGATTCATGACCACGGAGCCTATGTAAAACGGCTGGAAGGCTGGATTTCCAGCGCCACCATCGTAAAAATTTCCGGCGCCGACATGGAATATGTGTACCCATCCCTCTCGCGGGAAGCGGCGCTTGAAAAGGTGCTTTCTTTGGGCCCCACCCTCGTCGTGACCACCTTGGGCGCCGATGGTGCCCTGGCCATAGGGCGCCGCAAAGACGGCAGCCGCTTTAGCGCCACCGCCCCGGTCGTTCCTGTGAAAGTGGCGGACACCATCGGCGCCGGCGACACCTTCCACGCAGCCCTCCTCTCCTACTTTGAGCTGCAGGGGAAGTTGAGCCGTTCAGCTTTGGCAGAGCTTTCGGAAGCGGAACTTAAGGAAGCCCTGTTCTTTGCCAACAAGGCCGCATCCCTCGTTTGTACAAAACACGGTGCGGAGCCGCCCACCATGGCGGAAATGGATGCACTAAAAGTGTAACCGTACCTTAGCACCCAGGAACCACTGGGACCAGGCTGTAAAGGGTATGCCGAACCAGGTTGCGGAAAGGCTGTCCTGGGTTTTCTGGGATTCGGGAACCAGGCCGCCCTCTTCCAGCTGCACTAGGACCTTTACACCGCCGGTAAGATGAAGATTCCGCCCCAACGGAAGCCCGAGGCTGATGCGGCCTGACGGATAGGGTTTGCAAAAGGAAACCAAGGCATCCTTGTCATGATCTACTGCAGCCTGATATATGGCATCGATATCTGAACCGATGGCCTGTTCGGCGGACACATCAACATCAACATAGGGACCGCCGAGCCTAACCCGGGTCCCGATACCGGCGCTCACCATGAGGTTGTCATTGCGGACAAACCAGTCGCTGCGGGGGGCTCCCGCGCCAAGTACCATATAGAGGAAGGGACTGCCAGCCTGCCAGTACACAAAGGCCGTATCCGTGGCGGGCATATAGAGGGCACTCAGACTGTCGACCCCATTATTGCTTATATTGATGAACCCAATCTGGAGTCCCCTGAGTTCGCCGGTAATGTTCACAAACCCAATCTGCATGCCGTTCACCGATTCGGCAATATTGAACATCTCTGCAATCTGGATACCCTTAACGGTGGATGCGATATTAAAGAGCCCCGCAGCCTGGACTGAACCCTGAACCTTGTCTGCAATGTTAAATATACCGGCTAGCTGGGCTCCCCGTACCGGGCCGCCTGCGATATTAAAGATCCCCGCACCCTGGAAGCCATCTACCTCGCCTCCTGCGATGTTAAAAACCCCTGCGCCCTGGAAACCGCCTACCTTTTTTCCCGAAATATTAAATACACCGGCACCCTGAAAACCGTAGCCCCTGTCATACATATTAAAGACTCCAGCCCCTGCAAAACCGTAAGAGGTATCAAAGGCCGCTCCGATAGCCGCAAAGGAGGCGGAAGTCCGGTAATAGCCTAAGGGAATGGAAAGGCCAGGCGTAAAGGAAAGCAGCACTGGCACATAGGGAACCTCTGATTCATTGTCCGCAGTAGCAGAGCCGCTGCTGGCAAGGGGACCTTGCGTCCCGCTGTCTTGTTTGCCCTTGTCCAGTTTTTCCTGGTATTTGTCCCGGGCTTTTTGCAGCACAGGATCATCAGATTCCTGGGCAGAAAGGGTTCCTGCCCCAAGGGCAAGAACTAGCATAACTGAAAAGAGAGAACGAACCGTAGCATTCATTGTTGGCTCCTTTTTATCCGACCGCACAGGCGCAGCACTGGCCCTGGCAATCCGGACTACAGTTCGGGGAACATTCATAAATCCCCGGATGCCTCGGATGAGCGCATCACTTGTAATATAGCGCGATCAGAAAGTAGTTTCAGCGTACAGGGTCAATTTTTACAACATCAAAACTCGCCTATTTATTAAATAGCGCCTCACCGAACGCCCTTTGACAGGGGCGACTCCAAGTATTACGCTTGAACCCATGGGTGAATTAGAAACGATCCAGCAGCGCCGGGAAGGTCCGAATACGGTGCAGAGCTTAGAACAGGACTTGCGCACCGCGGGTCTTCGGCCTGGTATGACCGTACTCCTCTATTCCTCTCTCAGCTCCTTAGGATGGGTTTGCGGCGGGGCAACAGCTGTTATTCTTGCATTTCAAAACGTTTTGACCGCCGAGGGTACCCTGGTTATGCCAACCCATTCGGGAGACCTGTCAGACCCTGCCCAATGGGAACATCCTCCGGTACCTCGGGAATGGTGGGAAACTATCCGGGCCGCCTCTATGAACTGGATGGATATGTCTTTTTGCTTGGGGTGGGACATGACCGAAACACGTCCATTCACCTCGCAGAATACCGAGCATCCTGGCCATCCAAATTGATGATAAAAAACGGCATGCCGGTAGAAGAAGGGGGGTGTACTTCATGGAAGGAGTTCGATGACATAGCTTACGGAGGAGATGATTTTAATGAGCTTGGCGAAACCTTTGAAACAGCGGCAGGCATAAGTCCCTGCACCGTCGGCAACGCTCGCTCTCGCATCTTTCCCCAGCGGAAGCTCGTAGAATTCGCGGTTCGTTGGATAGAGGAAAATAGGGGGTAGATGAGCCAACCTTGTAAACTTTGAAGCAAAGTATGATTAGAGTTTTCTCTTGTCAAGCTACTCTTATACCCGTTTTCAATATTTCCTGGACCAAAATCGAGTCATCCATTGTATCTGACACGCTAAATGGATGGGGCTCGATGCGTAAATCGACTTTTCTTCTCAGCTTCATAAGTTCAACCTGTGTATCGAATGAATTCTTAAGACCATCAATAAAGAGTGCCACATCAATATCGGAATCCTGCTGAGCGGTTCCTTTGACAAAGGATCCAAAAAGATATACCGCTTCCACCTTATATCCAGCTTCTTGAACAGCTTTTATATAGTCCGATAATATTTCTATAGCGTATTCTTTATCCATGTACGTAACTCCTCAACAATTATAATCATTTTTTCAGCATATTCTTTAGTGCATTTTGCTTTGAATTCTCTTTTATAATCATCATATCGAGCTCTAATATTAAAGGTAGTTATTATATCAAGTTGATCGAGCTGCTCAGAAGAGAAATCCAAACCTGTTTTTATAGCAAGTCGAGAAAGATCATGTATTAGTGGTGATTGTTCCCCGGTATTTCTTACTACTGCTACTTTTAGTAGTTTTTCAAGTACAATATGAGAAAGAAACAAGGCCCAAGAGTAATCTCCTTTTTCATATAGATGGTGCATTGTATTCGCATCTTCGTCAGAGGTTTCACACCAATATTTAATGAGCTTTTCACTCTGCATCATCGTCTCCTTCGTGCTTCGATAAAAAAAATACCCTGAATCAATGAATCCGGTTAAAGTTCATCATATTGCATACAAACCTTGAGCAAAACTATAATTTAATAGCATTTCTATTTTTCAAAATACACAGAAATTTAATTATATTCAAACCTATATTTAATTAATGACCCGCATATTGCCTATAATGGAGGCAGAAATGCACATTGCAGTTGCGGGGTTAGGTTATGTCGGGCTGGCGAATGCGGTTCTTCTTGCGCGGAAGCATACCGTATACGCCCTGGATATTAATGCAGAGCGGGTTGAACTGGTAAACCAGCGGCAAAGCCCGATTGTAGATCCGGAGCTTGAAGCTATGCTTCGCACCAGCGCACTGAAGCTCATCGCCAGCACGGATCCTGCAACTGTTTTTAAAGATGCCGATGTGGCAATCATTGCCACTCCGACCGATTATGATCCGGTTACTAACTATTTTAACACTGAAAGCGTCGAACAGGTTATCGAAAGCATTTTAAAAATCAACAAGGATACTTTAATTGTCATAAAATCTACAGTGCCGGTAGGATTTACCGCGGAGATGCGTAAAAAATACGGGACAGACCAGATTATTTTTTCTCCCGAATTTTTGAGGGAAGGCCATGCCTTGTATGACA
>JAIWNU010000022.1 GCA_020216655.1 Treponema sp.
CCATGTATCCTTCCCGGATTATCGTGGGAGGCACCGATGACCAGGCTCACATCGTTGCTCAGCTTTTGCAGGAAGCTTCAGAAAAACCTGATACACCGGTGCTGTTGATGGAATCCTCGGAAGCAGAGGCGGTCAAGCTTTTTTCCAATACATACCTTGCAATGCGCATCGCCTATTTTAATGAACTGGATACCTATGCCGAGTCCCATGGACTGGACACAAAAAACATCATTTCCGGAGTCTGCTGGGATCCCCGGATCGGACATTTTTATAATAACCCGAGCTTTGGCTATGGGGGCTATTGCTTACCTAAGGACACAAAACAGCTTTTAGCCAATTACCAGAAGGCCCCCAACAGGCTCATAAAAGCCATCGTCAGTTCCAATACGACTCGAAAAGACTTTATTGCTGAGCGTATTATCGCAAAGAACCCTGAAACTGTCGGTATATACCGGCTTACCATGAAGGCGGGATCGGACAATTTTAGGTCCAGTGCCGTACAGGGGATCATGAAACGGATTAAGGCGAAAGGCATCCCTGTCATTGTATACGAACCGGCTCTTAAGGAACCGAGCTTTTTCCGTTCCCCGGTCTACCGGGATCTGGATAAGTTCAAACAGGAAGCGGACCTTATAGTGTCCAACCGGCTCTATCCCGAATTGGATGATGTAAAACACAAGGTGTATACCCGGGACCTCTTTCAGCGGGACTGAGGCGGGAGGGCCCGCTCGTCGAGCCTGAAAAGGTAGATAGCGGGCTCCTCGTAGGGGTGACGTTGCCTCAGGGCTGCGAGAACCTGGTCTACCACATCATCTGCCACAAGGAGTTCTATTCGGTTTTCAGTAAGGCGCTCATCCTGCCCCGCAGTTCCGATAAAGGGCGAGGAGCCCGCCAGGGGCCGGAAGCGGCCTTCTCCGGGGCTCACAAAGGCGCAGCGGTCATAGTTTCCGTATTTCCCGGCACCGGCAGCAAAGAGGGCAGAAAGTACAGCCTCGGTAGCATGCGGGGGCACAAAGGTAACCAAAACAAACATAGGGTTACTCCAGATCACCCAGCATCACCGTAAAGCGGTTGGGCTCACCGGAATAGGCCCGTACCATGAGCAGCTTATTTTGAGAGTTGATGGGCCCCCCTGCGGTGGGCCGGTTAGCGGTCAAACTTGGCAGCGATGTGAGGGTTTCGACGGTGAGCGCCGTTCCTCCAATGCTTACTCTTATTGCGGGGGCTTTGCCATTGCTGGCATGATCCCTATTACAAATATAAAACACGGCGCCATCATTTCCCTCATCCCAAAAGATCATAGTGGCATCATGGGTCGGCACGGGCCGGTATGTCTGGAATGCGGGGGGATCCGGATTGAGATCGGGGAACTCTGGATAATAGAGGTCTTTAAGGTAGATATCTTTACCATTCCACTCGGTAAGCGTAACTGAGCTCTTGTACGTTCCAGAGGCGGTAAAAACTCCGACAGCGGTAAGGTATATACCATCAAACGTATCGGTCATGACAAAGACCTGGTGTACCACCGCCACATAGTTCCCCGAAGGCGACGGGAGCACCTCCACAACCGGCACAAGGCCATCTTCCTCGTACATGGGGGAGTTGTTGTATGTAAATATGGACCGTATTTCCGCCTTCGGGATTGCAAGCTGGTAGCGAGCTCCAGTTTGGATATTCCGGACAATACCATAGGTAAGATAGGGGTAGTAGATTGATTGCGTTCCCCTGCGGTAATAGACCGGCGCGCTCTGTAGCCAGCCCTGGGCCGCATCTCCCCGCTCGTCAGCCCAGCGGTACACTTCCCGGCAGTTTCCCAGGGTCCCATCCGCCAGGTATACCACATTGGTCCAGTTCCGGGCCGACTCGTCGGCGTAAAAAGGAACCTGTGGGTTTGTCGTTTCATAGACCGATCTGATGATGGCGATTTCATCATCCGATTCGGACCAGACCGCATTGGCCTCCACAAAGGACTGTACATAAATGGGCCACAAAAAACAGGAAGTGAGCACCAAGGGCAGCATTAAGGCAACTAAAACAACAGAAACTTTCATCAATATGAATATATCACCATTAGCCAATTTCAAAAGTACTGACACAAGTGGAGAAGCATCATGGGCGAGGATTGTTACAGCCGTTCCATTTCTGCCCGGGTCCGTTCCATGAGGTCCGCAATAGCTTCCCGTTCAAGAAGCTGCGGGTCAGGATACTGGGGTTCTCCAATGCGTACATATATGGTCTGGCCAAAAAGGAAACGGAGTAAGCCCCACGCTCGCCTGCGAAAACTGATCCGTAGGGGTACCACCGGAACAGAGGCCTCCACCGCCAGCTGAAAGGCACCCCGCTTAAAGGGCCGCAGCTCTGCATCAAAACGAACAAGCTCCCCTTCCGGAAACACATGGATGAATCGCCGCTGGCGCAGGAGCCGGGAAAGTTCGTAAAAAAAGATGCGGCCCTCAGTAATAGTTTCCGGTATGGGCACGCTCCCCAGGGCGTTCACCAGAAAGCCAGCCACGGGGAGTTTAAAGTTGCTTGGTAGGGAGGTGAATACGGGCTTTTTAGGAAAGGCCGCGAGGCCTACCATGGCTGAATCCAGGGTATGTACATGGTTTGCCACGAGGACTGCCCCGCTCTTTCTGCGCACCTTGCGAAGCACTGGGCGGTTTTTAATCCGTACCCGTAAAACAAAGGTACAATAGAGCCAAAGCAGGGGAATCGCGATCGTATAATAAAATACGATGGAAAAAAGCCGTGTGGGGATCCCCTTGTTGATGCGCCGTTTGTAGTCCCGGCCGGGTTCCCGCTTTTCGAGCCGCTTCGTTTGCTCATCCTTCCGGGCCGCATCGAACATCTGCTCTGCCTTGCGGATAGAGTATTCCAGGCGGTAAACCTGGGCTCGCTCGCTATAGGCCGCTTCCATCTTAGCCCGTTCCTCAGGGTGTTCGATCCAGTAATCGATTTTACGTGCCAGGTCCCGGCTGTCTCCGGCCTTAAAGAGACTCCGCTCATCCAGGGCAAACTGGCTTGTGGCGCTCTTTTTACTGTCCGAAATGACCGGTACCTTGCCGCAGGCAATGGCTTCCAGACAAGCAATGGCTTCTATTTCCACATCCGCAGCATGCACATAGAGGTCACAGGAATGGATCAGCTTGATGAGCTCCTCCTGCTTATAAAAACCAAAGCTGGGCGGATTTGTAAGCCCCGCAGCAAGACGGCGCAGTTTCTTTTCCCGGGGACCGGCGCCGGCCAGGTGCAGTTGAATGCGGCTTTCGTAGGCTGATCTTTTAATTGCCCGAATGAGTACATCCTGGCGCTTTTCCGGCGCGAAACGGCCTACCATCAATATATGGAAGATCTTCGATTCGGCCCCTTCCCTGTCAAGGTCTATTTCGGCTCGGCACCCCGCAGCAAAATCCGCATTGGGCCGAAATGCAGACTTAAGGCTTGGCTCCGGCTGAAAAGCCAGCGCTGACTTAAGAGCCGGCTCACGCCGAAAGGCGGGGCCGACTCCGTTCGAAATGACATGGAGTCTCCCGTTGTAATGGTGCCGCGCCAGTTCCCGGGCAATAAAGGGCGAAGGGCAATGGATATGTTCGACCTTCCGGTAAAAACGGATGCGGAACCAGAAGTAAATAAAGGATGCTAAGGGCGCTCCCATCCGCCCGAGACCCGCTCCATAGGTTATGTTTTCAGGCTGCACATGAAAGGCCGCTGTTGCGGGGACTCCCATTTTTTTAGCAAGACTGAGTCCCCGGCGGGCAAGCTGCCAGGGCATGAAAAAATGAACCACATCGGCGCCGGTCAGAGCTTCCTGCATAACGTTATGATCATATTTTGCAAATAACATGGACTGTTTGTGGGCCACCGGAGTCACTATCGGTATATAGTGTTCTTTTAATCCATACATGTCGGGGCCTTGAACACCCACACTTACCACCCGAACCTGGTGGCCCCGTTCCTTAAGAGCCTCTACAAAACGGTAGGCTGTCATGGTGGTCCCATTGGTCAGGATGCCGTAATTATCGATAACAAACACAATGACCATAGACTGTTCCTCATGGGCATTTTAATAAGCGCTGTATTCGTTCACAGCCGCATATTATTAGGGTAAAATAGTAGTGAATCCTATGAATTTGGTCGAGGGGGAACCGGTGTGAAAGGCCTGGATAAAAATTTGATTCAAAGGGCTTTGCAGAACCCCTTACCAGGTAAGGTCGCGCATCTTACCATGGCCCCGCCCTGGCGGCGCAATGAGCTTGAACCGAAAGCTCACTACCGGCCTTCAGCGGTGCTCATTATGCTCTATCCGGATTCCGGAAATTTGTTTTTTCCTCTCATACACCGCAGCGGCCATTTGAACCATCATGCAAACCAGATTGGCCTTCCCGGCGGAGCCCTAGAACTGGACGAAACAGCGGAACATGCGGCCCTGCGGGAAACAGAAGAAGAACTGGGAATATCCCAGAATGAGATTTGCGTCATGGGCCGCTTAAGTTCTTTGGGTCTTTCATCAAGCGGATACACTATCCAGCCCGTAGTAGGTTTCTGCGAACAAGTGCCCAGTTTTGAACCCAATCCACAGGAGGTAGACAGCTGGTTCGCGGCACCCCTTACCGACCTTTTATATAAAAACCATATAATCGATTATAGGCTGGAAGACGGCCGTCATACCCCAGCTTACCTGCTTTTAGGCAAGCCCGTTTGGGGCGCTACAGCCATGATATTGGCAGAGTTTGCAGCACTGCTAGAACAGGTAAAGCTATAAATGGTGCAGTACCGCGCAGCGCGACAACATCCGCAATAAACAACAGAAAATAGCATTATTTTGTGATTATTTACAGAATATACAAAAATATCCCCTTGAATTTTATTATTTTCAGTCCTATAGTTTTGACACTATGGACAACAAAACCCTCTTTTCACTGGGGAATTTCGTTCCCCGTACTTTTGAAATTGGCAGAAAGTTCCCCTACTCGCGGGAAAGTTTAGTAAAGGATCTCATCGCGGGACTCACCGTCGGAATCGTGGCCCTTCCTTTGGCGATGGCCTTTAGTATTGCCGCAGGGGGCAGTCCCGCCCAGGGTCTATATACCGCGATCTTAGCCGGATTCTTTATAAGCTTCCTTGGTGGTAGCCGATATCAGATTGCAGGTCCTACCGGAGCTTTCGTAGTGATCATCTTCGGAGTTATCAGCCGTCAAGGTATGGAAGGGCTAATCCTGGCTACGATTTTGGCAGGTCTCATCCTCATTTTTATGGGTTTATCTGGTTTGGGAAAACTTATTAAGTTTATACCCTATCCGGTAACAACAGGCTTTACCACCGGTATCGGTCTTTTAATTTTTTCTCAGCAGATCAAAGACTTTTTTGGACTGCAGATTGAAAAAGTGTCTCCGGAATTTTTTGAAAAATGGGCCCAATATATAGAAAGTTTTCCCACGTTTAACCCGCTGACTTTGGTGGTCGGCCCAGGAACCATTGCGGTGATTCTTTTTATCCGCCGGTTCTTTCCACGTATTCCCGCATCTGTGGTCGGCGTGACCATCGCCACCCTGGCTTGTTATTTGCTCAAATTACCGGTAGAAACGATTGGTTCCCGCTTTGGCGGCATTCCTTCTACCTTACCTGTTCCTTCATTACCTTCATTCAACTGGGCAACAGTTAAGGCGGTCTTTCCAGACGCATTTACTATCGCCATGCTGGCAGCTATCGAATCACTCCTCTCTGCAGTGGTTGCCGATGGTATGACCGGTGACCGACACAATGCAAACATGGAGCTGGTAGCCCAGGGTGTGGGCAATATTGCGAGTGCCATTTTCGGCGGTATTCCTGCTACCGGTGCCATTGCACGAACCGCCACCAATATCAAATCCGGAGCCCAGAGCCCTGTTTCCGGCATGGTCCATGCCATTACGCTGCTCCTTTTTATGATTTTCCTTGCACCCATAGCTTCAGTTATACCCCTTGCGAGCCTCTCGGCGGTGCTTATGGTAGTCGCCTGGGACATGAGCGAAGTTCACCGCTTTGTACGGATTATTAAAAAATCTCCCCGCAGCGATATGATGGTTCTCCTTACCACCTTTGTTCTCACCGTTCTGATTGACCTGACCGTGGCAGTAGAAGTCGGTGTGGTACTTGCGGCTTTCCTCTTCTTAAGACGCATGGTGGAAACCGCCGAAATTAAGCCCGGTGTTCCCAGTGTTGGTGCCGAACTTGTATATGGAAATCCCGAAGACCGGCCCCATGAGCTGCCCCGGCACCCAAAGGATGTGGAGATTTACGAAATTACCGGTCCTTTCTTCTTTGGGGTTGCAGATCTCCTGCAAGACACCCTGATGACATTGAAGAAGAAACCCAGAGCCTTTATTCTCCGCATGGGACAGGTCCCTGCGGTAGACTCTACCGGCATTGCGGCCCTGGAATCCTTTTTAGCATACTGTCGAAAACATGCTATTCAGCTGTACCTGAGCGAAGTACGGGAACAACCCAAAAAAGCTTTAGAGCGATCGGGCTTTATAGCATCCTTGGGAGAAAACTACCTTGTCTCAAAGGTCGAAGATGCCCTTGAATCCTTAAAATAAAATAGTACTTACCGGCGTTTTATCAGGCACTCATGCCTAAAACGCCGGACAAAATGCTCCGGTCGCCAGCATTCATTCGGACCATAGAATAACCAGAGGTCTCCTGCTAGACCTTACAAAATGAGCGGGATATACTCCCGGCTATGTCTAAAACAATAAAAAAATATGCAAATCTCCGCAGAGCTCTGCATTATGTGGGAGATTCCCGGCGGCTTTTTGGTATCGGCCTCGTTTCTATATTGGTGGTAACCATAGGGCAGCTTTCAGGGCCCCTCATTCTCCGTTCCATTATCGACGATTCAATTCCCCGGGGGGATCTGCCGGGACTTATGATCCGGGCAGGAGCATACCTAGCGATACTCCTTGTCATGGGGCTCTTAAGCTTTATGGGGATAATTACCATATCTCGGCTGGGCTTGGAAGTGGTTACCCGCATCAAATACGACGTCTTTTCCCACCTCCTTACCCTCCCCGTTTCTTATTTCGATGCCCATCCAGTGGGGGAACTTATATCCCGCACCGAAAGCGACAGCGAACGGGTGAGGGAGTTTTTTTCCCAAATCGCCGTCACCATTATCGTGAACACCCTCTTTTTCCTGGGCATGCTGGGAGTTTGCTTCCATTTAGAGCCGCGGATTACCCTCTACCTCGCGCTCGCAACGCCAGCGGTACTCATCTTGGTCATTTTCGTATTTGATAAACTCAGGCATCTCTATGACCTCCACCGGCAGTATTATGCCCAGATTCTCGCCCGCATTACCGAGTTTATCCAGGGCTGGGACGTTCTGCGGGTCTTTAACCGAGAAGCCTGGACAATCGCACAGGTTGATGAAAGTTCACGCAAGAGGCGGGATGTGGACGTAAAAAGCAGCATGCTCCAGTACGGCGTTATGGGGGCTCTTAATTTTTCTCTCGGTCCCCTTTTTATGGTCCTTATCATTCTCTTTTTTGTTCCCCAGGTCGTACAGGAAGCCCTGACGGTAGGGACCCTCCTTGTGTTTTTTGAATACAGCCGCCGCATTTTTGAACCACTCATGGCTATTGCCGAAAACATTCGGGGTATCCAGCAGGCCCGGGTTTCCCTAGACCGAATTTTCACTATCCTAGACCTGGAACCGGAAACTGCAAGCAGGCTGGAGGAGCAAGATGGGGCCATCCATTTTGAACATGAAATAGAGTTCCGCCATGTCTGGTTTGCCTACAAGGGGGAAGACTGGGTCCTTAAGGATGTATCCTTTACGATAAGACGGGGAGAAACTATCGCGGTGGTAGGAGCCTCAGGCTCAGGGAAAAGCACCACCATCGGCCTTCTCTGCGGCTTTTATCGGCCCCAGCGGGGGGAAATTCTTATTGAAGGACAGAACCTTGCAGCCATAGACCTATCCCGGTGGCGGCGGAGCATCGGCCTCGTGTTGCAGGACGTATACCTTTTTCCCGGCTCAATACTGGAAAATATACGGCTCTATGACGACTCTGTCGGCGAGGAACATATTTGGCAGGCCCTGGAAGCGGTTCATGGCGCGGACTTTGTGCGGGACTTGCCCATGGGGCTCGCAAGTGAACTGCGGGAACGGGGCGGAAACATCTCAGCGGGGGAAAAACAGCTCCTTTCCTTTGCCCGGGCCCTGGCTTTTAATCCCCAGCTCATCATTCTCGATGAGGCTACCGCCAGTGTAGATGTCCGGACAGAACGGAAAATACACGAGAGCATGCAAGCATTATTTTCAGGAAGAACCGCCCTGGTCGTGGCCCACCGGCTTTCATCAATTCAAAGCGCCGACTGTATACTCTTTTTTAAGGACGGCCAGATAGTACAACGGGGCCGGCACGAGGAATTACTCGCAAGCTTTCCGCCCTATGCGGAGCTGGTCAGACTCCAGTTCCCTAACCTGGACGAAGGAGGCGAGGGATGAAAAATACAGGGCACCTTCGCTGGATCTGGAACATTTGGCGGGAACGGAAAGGCTTAATCCTCCTCCTCTTTTTCCTTACCCTCCTTTCGAGCCTTGTGGCGGTGAGTTACCCCTATCTGACAAAGATACTCATCGATATGATCCAAAAGCTTATTGAGTCCCATCCTTCCATGGCGCAGGTAAAAAAAGAAATCCTGCGCCTTGCGGGGCTCTTTATCGCCGTCGGGATGACAGGGCTTGTGGCATCCCTTTTCCCAGGGATCCGCGGGGCGGTGAATGTCGTCTTTGAGCACCTGATCCGCATGAAGTATTTCAGCACCGTTTTAGAAAAGGACTATCGCTTTTTTGCATCCTTTCGATCCGGTGACATTGTTACCCGGCTGACCGATGACATTTACGAATTTCCCAAACTTGGCTGGTTCCTTTGTTCCGGTATATTCCGGGCGGTAGAATCGATCAGCAAGGTCCTTTTTTGTTTGGCCGCCATGTTTTTCCTTAATGGGAAGCTTACCTTGCTTTCACTTATTCCACTTCCCCTCACTATTTTGGTGTTCTACATCGTACAAGACAAGATTTATGATACCTTTCGGCGAAACCAGGAGGCGATTTCAGATATTAACTCCCAGCTGGAGCTCAGTTTTTCTGGGGTACGGATTATTAAAGCCTATGCCTGTGAGCATAAATACCGGCGTTTCTTTTCCGACGCCCTGAACCGTCGGTATAAAACCGAAATGGCGGTGGTAAAACTCGGGACAGTCCTGGATATGATTTATATGTATATCGACTATATTGCCCAACTGGTGGTCGTGTTCGCCGGGGGCTATATGGCGGTACGCGGACAAATCAGCATGGGGACCTTTTATGCCTTTTACAATTACTTGGGAATGCTCATCTATCCGATATTGGATATTCCCCAGCTCTTTGTGTCCGGCAAACGGGCCTTTGTAAACATAGACCGTCTTGAGGAGCTGGCCAGGTTTCCTGCGGCAGCTGGCGCCGAAACCGCGGCCGCTACGGCAGCTACGAGCCCTGCGAGTAAAACCGCAGCCCCCTATCCAAACCAGGTACCACAATTCGAGGGCCTCTCGCTCAAAAATGTGAGCTTCCGGTACAGCGACCGGGACTCCCTTGCTTTGCAGGGGGTAAACCTTTTGGTCCGCCGGAGCGAACGGGTCGCAATCTTGGGGGCCGTCGGCTCTGGAAAATCTACGCTGCTCAAAGTAATAGCCGGACTCCTTCCCCCCCATGAGGGGCAAATTCTCCTTAACAATAAACCCATATCAGAATATCCGCAGACCGTGTTTTCCCGCATGATGGCCTATGTGCCCCAGGAAGCGCTGCTCTTTTCGGGTACCATACGTGATAACCTTGCCTTTGGGAGTCCCGGCCCCGGAAGCGATATTTCCCAAGAAGCATACGAAGAGGCAGTTGCCATCGCCCAGATGAAAAAGGAGATAGAAGCCTTTCCTTTACAAGATAAAACTATGTTGGGCCAGCGGGGCTTAAGCCTTTCCGGAGGTCAGAAGCAGCGGCTTGCTATTGCCCGGGCTTTGGCCCGAAAACCCCAGGTGCTGCTCTTGGACGACATTACCGCCAGTCTCGATGCAGCCAACGAAGAACTCCTCTGGCAGGCCCTGACAGAACAATATCAAAATATGACATCCCTGGTAGTCACCCATCGGCTTTCCACGCTCCAGTATGTGGACCGAATTCTTTTCCTCGAAGATGGCATTGTACAAGCCTTCGGGAGACATGAAGAGCTCCAAGAAACCAGTCCTGCCTATCGCTCCTTTATTCAAGAGCATATGCAGGGCAAAATGTAGTATACTAGCAGTATACGGAGGGCTAACTATGGCAAAAGGTCTCATTGTCTTTGTAACGCGGAGCGGGAACTGCCGCCATCTCGCGGCCATGGCGGCACAGGAAACAGGGTTTCAGGTACATGAAATAGAGGATCTGGTAAACAGAAAGGGTATATTCGGCTGGCTTTACGCGGGCTTTCAAGCTACCACGGGAGCAGCATCGCCGATACGGGAGCCTGAGATTGATCTCAGAGATGTAGATTCCATCATTTTGATATATCCAGTGTGGGCATCTTCAGTCTGTCCACCAATTCGTACCTGGCTCAAGCGGCACCACAATGAACTTATCAATAAACAATTCGGCCTCATCGCAAGCAACCTGGGTAGCCCGGGAGAGCGGGTGCAGGCAGCCTTTGAGCGAGAATTTTTCCCCCTTAAGGCTTTTACGGTGATCAGCGAAAAAGAGGCAGAGCAGAACAAACAGGACCTTATTCGCACCTTTGTCTCCCAAATGGCATAAAATGGATTGGGCCAGTTGCTGAATTCTCTCGAGGACTCAGCAACCTTAGATATTAGAACCCGTTTTAAAGGGGGAATGAGCATGAAAAGCATATTACCTTTTCCGCGGAGATTGTATAAAAACGGCGATAAGCTTTCTATTATCGGGTTTGGCGGTATTGTAGTCTGCGGAGTATCGCAAAATGAAGCGGATAACTATGTGGCGGAAGCTATCGATCTAGGAATAAATTATTTTGATGTAGCCCCAAGCTATTTCGAAGGAGAGGCGGAGATTAAACTGGGTAATGCCCTGCGGCCCTGGCGCAACGGAGTCTTCTTGGCCTGCAAGACGACCCGGCGGGATGCGGCAGGAGCCCGAGAAGAGCTGGAAACATCACTGAAACGGGCCCATACGGATCACTTTGACCTGTATCAGTTCCATGCGGTGACAACCCTAGAAGAGGTGCATCGGATTCTCGGCCCCGGAGGCGCGGCGGATACTTTTATAAAGGCTAAAGAGGAGGGGCTTGTCCGCTACATCGGTTTTTCCGCCCATTCAGTAGAAGCCGCTTTTGCCCTCCTTGACCAGTTCCCGATAGATTCGGTTCTGTTCCCCTTAAATGCGGTAAGTGTGAAACAGGGCAGTTTCGGCCTCCAGATTTTAGAAAAGGCAAAAGAAAAGGGAGCCGCCCTGCTTGCCCTGAAGGCCCTGGCTTATACGCCCTGGCAGGAAGGCGAAGCCCACTCCTACAGCAAGACCTGGTACAAACCAATTGATGACCCGGCCTTACAGGATTTAGCACTTCGTTACACTTTAAGCCAAGACATTACCGCCGCCATTCCACCTGGACACTACGAGCTGTACAAACGGGCCATAGAAATTGCGCGCCGCTTTACCCCCCTTACCAGTGAAGAAGAGGCCGCACTTGACCGGGCCATAGCAGGCCTTACACCGCTGTTCCCGATTAAGGAATAGAAATCGCGCACAACCACGTTTTTACATATTTGCAGTTGTATTGACAATTTGTAAAAACAGAATAAAGTATAAATATGATTCCGCGACAAGCAGCAGAAACCTTATTACGACTCAAAAAGGGCTTCCCTGTTCTTTGTGTCACTGGACCACGACAGTCGGGTAAAACAACCCTAGTCAAAGCCACTTTTCCGAACCTACCCTATCTTTCTCTTGAAGATCCTGATATTGCACGTCTCGCCCGTGAAGATCCACGGGGACTTCTTGATACATACCATGAGGGTCTTATTATTGATGAAGCCCAAACAGTACCAGAAATCTTCGCTTATTTAAAAACTGCTATAGATTTAAATCCAAGACCGGGTATTTATGTAGTCACCGGTTCACAACAATTTCCCCTTCTAGCTCGTGTTACCGAATCATTAGCAGGTCGGGCAGCTTTTCTTACCCTCCTTCCATTTTCTGTAGCTGAACTACGGTCAGCAGGAAAACTGCCTGATGATCCATTTAAAACCATAATTAATGGATTCTATCCGCCTCTGTATGACCGGGAACTCAGTCCCTATGACTGGTATACGAACTATATTATTTCTTATGTTGAGCGGGATCTACGCTCTCTTATTAATGTCAAAGATCTTGGTCAATTCCAAACCTTTGTAAAAATGTGTGCATCCCGGATTGGTCAAATATTGAATTTGAGTGCACTTGCCCTGGACTGTGGAATATCACACAACACAGCTCGATCATGGCTATCAGTATTAGAGACGAGCGGCATCATATATCTCTTAAAACCATATCATAATAACTTTGGAAAACGTCTCATTAAGAGTCCAAAGCTATACTTTATTGACACAGGACTTGCTGCGCGACTTCTTGGTATTAAAACAGCAGAAGAACTTTTTATACACCCTCATCGGGGAAACCTTTTTGAAAGTTACATAATAGCAGAGTTCCTAAAAACACGTCTTTCAAATGGGTTAGATCCTGGAATTTATTTTTGGCGAGACAATATTGGAACTGAAATAGACCTCATCTTGGAAGACGGACAAGAACGTAAGGCGATCGAAATAAAATCCGGAAAAACCTTCTCTCCGGAACTTACATTAACTCTTGAAGCTTGGATTCGTTATTCAGAAGCAAAGCGGGAAGATTGCTTTCTTATATACGCCGGGGACAGGCCGTTTCAATGGAAAGGTATTACAGTAGTACCCTGGGATGCAGGAACCACTTTGTGCTAAGGGCTCCTTAAATCGGGCACTTTTATAAGAGCTTCATCTAAAAAAAGAGCGGTTGCATGCAGTTTCAGAAAAACTACATGCAACCGCTCTTTGAGCTCCCCCGCCCGGGCTCGAACCAGGGACCCAGTGGTTAACAGCCACTTGCTCTGCCGACTGAGCTACAGGGGAATGTGCTAAACGCACCGTACAGTGGGCACTATATCTAAAATAAAATTTTTTGTCAATAGCGGTACTTTTAGAAATTAACAATCATACCCGTGCGCCTGTACTACTGCTTATTTACCCAATTGATGGCCCTCTTTGTAAACAAGCCCTCCCAAAAGATTAATCATCAGAATAATATTATACTTCAAAATTATTTTTTCCCAAAGAGAACAAAAAATCTGTTACACTCATTATAAAATGAGTATCAAGAGAGGCTTACAAGATAAAAACATTATTTGGAAAAACTCATTTGGCTTCTTACCTCGATTTAGCTTTGTACTTCTGACTTTCCTACTTTACACTCTAGCAGCAGCTCGCTTTAGCCAGGATTACATGGGATTAATGCAGGATAATCCTTTTAACCAGGTTAGACTTGTATTTTTCGTATTAATAAGCCTCGCTCCGTTTTTGTTTATCCCTGTTGTGCCGGTTATTAACGGGGCAGCTTTAGGAAGTCTTGGCTGCATACTCTTTATCGCATTGGCTGTGGGAGCAGACCTTTCTCTTTTATTACCTATCATGTTTCCCCTGCTCTATGCTGTATCGCTGCAATTACCATACTTACAGACTCTTTTCTGGATTCTCCTTGCTAATACAAGCGTACTATTTGCCCTCAACACCCATACAGCTTGGGGAGCTCTTGTGAATGCAGGGACTATTTACAATAAACTTATGTTCGCGATCATTTCAGTTATTGTGGCATTCCTATTTCTATTATTAAAATGGCAATATTTGCATATTAAAAACCTGACCACTTCTATAGATAGACTTGATAGAGCTTACCAAAAAGTAGTAGATGCAAATCTCGATTTTCAAACCTATGCATTATTTGCCCGTGAGGAAGCCATGGAAAAAGAGCGGCGAAGGCTCGCCGGGGAACTCCATGATATCATCGGGTATTCACTGACTAACGTTATCATGCTGATACAGGCGGCCCAGATTGGTAAAGGAGACAGTGAACAGACCCATGCTATACTTGAAAAGGCTCGGCTTCATGCGGATGAAAGTCTAAAGGAAGCACGGAATACCTTGGCAACCTTGCGCTCTGAACCAGTAGATCGGCCTCGGGGGGCAAACTTGTTCCTCAAGCTAACCCAGACATTTCAAGAGGTTACAGGTGTTAATATATCTGTAGATTTTGCGAATATGCCTCCTCTGTTGCCGGTAAAAACAGAAAAAATAATTTATCGTCTCATACAGGAAGGACTGACCAATGCTTTCCGGCATGGAAAGGCGAGCGAAATACATATAAGCTTTTGGTATGAACTAAAAAGCATTACCTTACGCATCCGCGATAATGGAAATGGGGGATCCTCTCATATAAATCAGGATACGGAACAAAGAGTAGATCGGCCAGGTATTGGACTGGCGGGCCTGAGAGAGCAAGTAGAACAACTGGGGGGTTACTTTGCAGCAGGAGCGACTTCAGGCGGTTTTATTCTACAAGCCTCCATTCCGGTACAAGAAATTGAAGAGGGAAATAAATAATGAAAGATCAAATAAAAATTTTACTTGCCGATGACCAATACTTGTTCCTTGAAAGTTTAAAACTTGTACTAGAAAGTCTGGCCGATGACCTTAAAGTCGTTGGCACTGTTGGGAATGGAGAAGAGGCCCTTGTCTTCCTTGAACAGGAACAGGTTGATGTGGCTTTGCTTGATGTTCGGATGCCCATCATGGACGGGGTGCAGGCAGCAGGCGAAATTCATAAACGTTGGCCTTCGGTCTCGATCATCATGCTCACCACCTTTGAGGATGATGAGTATGTATCAGAGGCTTTAAAGCGGGGCGCTCAAGGCTATCTCTTAAAAAACATCGCCCCTCACATGCTGGTTTCAGCTATACGGGCTGTCCGGGACGGTTCTATTCTGATTGCCCCGGATTTGGCAGGGCACCTCGCCCAGGCACTGGCGAGTGTAAATAACACGGGAGGTCCAAATGCTTTCGGAAATAAAATGTCTGGATCTCTTCGGCTTCCTGATTGGTATTACAGCCTTACTCCCCGAGACAAAACTATTATAGGCTTTATCCTGAGAGGGATGACTAATAAAGAGATTGCCGCAGCAGCTCACTTGGGAGAACAAACGGTTCGTAATTATATTTCTGCCATATATGACAAGCTACAAGTATCGGACCGCAGAGAAGCTATTAATGTCCTGCGTTCTATTGATCCATGCTGGTTTGTATAAAAGCAGGACTTTTAGTGATAATTACCTAAAAAGTACAAATTCAATTACATCCGTAACTATGCTACCGCCAATTTTAGCCTGATACTACAGCCATGACCCTTTATAAAAAGGGGACAGATTCTTGATAAAAGGAGCATACTATGAAAAAGGTATTGATGATCCTTGCGATGCTTACACTACTCATAAACGGGGTGCAGGTTTTTGCAAGCGGAACAACTGATTCAGCTGCCGGAGGGGCAAAAGAAAAGGTCAAACTTGTTATGGGATCCTGGCGGGCTGATGATGTAGAACAAATGAAGGGGCTTTTGACAGAATATACAAAAACCCATCCCAATGTAATTATTGAATTCAAACCCACAAATCCACCGGATTATAATGCAACCTTACGGCTCCAGCTTACGAGTGGTACAGGGCCAGATCTTATGTACGCCCGGTCTTATGCAACAGGTGTTCAGCTATTTAATGACGGTTTCTTCGCTGATGTTTCTAACATTCCCGGTCTCAAGGAAAATTTTACTGAAGGGGCTCGTTCTCCTTGGATGACCGCTGATGGCAAATCCTTCGCAGTTCCCTTCGTTGCAGTATCTCACGGTGTTTACTACAATAAGGACATTTTTGCAAAGCTGGGCCTTAAAGTACCTGAAACTTGGGAAGACTTCCTTTCAGTCTGTGCAAAAATAAAAGCTGCGGGTATTACCCCCGTTGCAAACAGTCTGGGCGATGAATGGGATATAGCCGAAGTTGTCTTTATGAGTATTGCCCCCAACTTTATTGGCGGCCGCGAAGGCCGACTTGCTTATGAAAGTGGTAAAAGGCCATGGAATGATGCCAATATGGTCGCTGCCTTCCAGGCTATGAAGGATCTTGTTCCATATCTTCCTGCGGGCTTCGAAGCCCTCACCTATAACGATTCAAATGCTCTCTTTGCTACAGGAAAGGCCGCCATGTATTTCGATGGTTCCTGGTCCTTGGGAACCTTTAAAGATGTCCCATTTCAATGGGGTGTTTTTGCACCGCCGCCACCTAAAGGCAAAGCTCCTCAACTCTGCTTCCATGCTGATGCGGGTATTGCTATAAATACCAAAACAAAGTACCCCAAAGAAGCAGCTGAATTTCTTGCATGGATTGCTTCCAAGGAAGGCGCGGCTATCGCAGCCAAATATCTACCTACGGGCTTTTATCCTATGATAAATGCTCAGATAAGCATTGCAGATCCTCATGCTAATGAAATGCTCGCTCTTAACAAAGGTCGAGGCCTCGATGTCCGGCTTGCTTGGCCGCGGCTCATGGAAGGCGAACCTTCGGGGTACAATCTTATTATGTACGGATCAATCCAAGTTATGAAGGGAATTAAGACCCCCCAACAAGCAGCGGATGACCTTGCTGCAGGTCTTGCAAAATGGTTCAAACCAGCTAAATAACCGTTAAAAATCAATAAGAGATGTCCGACATATCCATCTCGGACATCTCCAGATATCGGAATACAACCAGGAGTACCAGGATGATATCACAATATAGACAAAGGACATTTCAGCAGCGTACAAACACAGCCTTTAAATGGTCGGTATATCTGGTACCAGCTCTGCTCATCTATACCGTATTTATGGCGTTTCCACTTTTTGATTCGGTTCGGCTTTCCTTTTTTAAATCCGGTTCTTTTTTATCGAGAGACTTTATCGGATTTGATAATTATAACCGACTGTTTTTTGATAAACAGAATGCTCTACGATTCTGGAGCGCCTTTGGTAATACCTGGTACTTTTTCTTTATCCATATGGTGGTACAAAATATTCTTGGAATTCTCTTTGCAATACTGTTAATGGAAAAGGGACTCAAAGGTTCTGGGATTTATCGAACTATTATTTTTATTCCTGCAACCTTAGCCGTGTTAGTTACCGGATACCTCTGGAAACTAATATTAAATCCCCAATGGGGAGCTCTTGCGGTATTGCTTAAATCTATAGGGCTTGAACAGCTTTCTTTACCATGGCTGGGAGATGCCCGCTATGCCTTGACTACAGTGTCTCTGGTATCAGCCTGGCAATGGGTCGGGATGCCAACTATGATGTTTCTCGCAGGTCTGCAAAATATTAGTGATGATATGTACGAAGTTGCTGAAATAGCCGGCGCAAACAAGTGGCAAACCTTTTGGTTTATCACTCTTCCGCTTCTTAGGCCTGTAATAGGTATCGTAACAATCCTTACCTTTGTAGGAAACTTTAATGCCTTTGACGTAGTCTTTGCAATGGAAAATGTAAACGGAGCGCCTCTATATTCAACGGATATTATGGGAACACTATTCTATCGGGTTGGTATTGCGGGTCAACACCCAGTGAGCATTCCCGATCCCGGAATGGGTTCCGCAATAGCGACTACTACATTCTTATTACTTGCATTTGGATCTGCTCTGGTACTGCGATTTACTAGCGAATCTTCTGAAAGGCAGGTATTATAATGAAAAATAAAACAATGCACGCTGTCGCACATGGAGTGCTATCAATATGGTCTATCCTCGTTCTTTTCCCTTTATGGACCATGGTTGTTAATTCTTTTAAGCAAAAATACGATATTTATCAGGACCCTTTTGGTCTTCCAAATACTTGGAATTTTCAAAGTTACCTTTCGGTACTGCAAGATAGCGACTTTGTCTTATTTTTTAGGAACAGTCTTTTTGTGACCATTGGTTCAATTCTAGCGGTACTCCTTTTCGGATCTTTGGCAGCCTATGCGCTAGCTAACTGGCGAGACAAAGCAAGCCGCTGGATATACGCTTTCTTTATTGCGGGTATGATGCTACCAATCAAGATTGGTTCTATTAGGCTACTCCAAATGGTTAAGGTATTAGGAATTATTAATACAATTTACAGTCTATTTCCCGTTTATATTGCAATGGGACTCCCCATCGCAGTATTTGTACTCACCGAGTTTATCCGCGAAATTCCCTACGAACTGACTGAAGCTGCAGTTATTGACGGAGCAGGAAGGTTTAAAATTTTTCACTCAATTATTATCCACCTGCTTAGGCCTGCTTTGGCCACTGTTGCAATTTTTAATCTTGTTCCCTTTTGGAACGATCTCTGGTTTCCCCTTATTTTCATCAATAGCGACAAACATAAGACGTTGCTCCTGGGGGTAACCCGCCTTTTTGGCCAGTATCAAACTGACTGGTCTAAAATACTTGCAGTCCTTACGCTAGCAGCCGTACCGGTTATACTGTTGTACCTTTCTATGTCCAAACAGTTTATTAAAGGTCTTACAGCTGGAGCAGTTAAAGGGTAAATATTTATCGACAGTTGTCTCTTTGGGCCTGTTCTGCTATGCTTGAGCGAGGAGCAGAACCGATGACAGTCAAAGAAGCGGTGCGCATACTGGAAGGGCAGTTTTTTTGCGGTGAGGAATGGGCCGACACCGAAGTCCATTCAGCCTGCGGTGCGGATCTTATGAGCGATGTGATGGCCTTTGTAAAGGAACAGGTGCTGCTTCTTACCGGCCTTGTAAACCCCCAGGTTATCAGGACTGCGGAACTCATGGACATTAAAGTGATAGTTTTTGTCCGGGGTAAACACCCAACCCTGGATATGATCGATATGGCCCGGAACGCCCAGATAATCCTGGCAGGAACCAAATTACCCATGTACCTTGCCTGCGGTAAGCTCTATGAAGGGGGCTTACGCTCAGGGGGAACCCGAAAAATCTAATTATGGGAAACCAGGAGTCCAGGGACAGTCTGGCAGAACAAAAAAAGGTTCTGCGCAGGGAGATCCGGCACAGACTGAGAGAGTTAAATCCGGAGTATCTTTTGCAGGCGGGGCTCGCCGCTGCCGTCCGGCTCGAAGAGCATCCGCTCTGGCAGAAAGCCCTCGCGGTGCTGCTCTATGCGTCCCTGCCCACCGAAATCGATACGGCTCACCTATTTCGTCTTGCCCGTCAAAGGGGTAAAAGGGTTTTCTTTCCGCGGATAACAGGAGTAGACATTCAGTTTTTTTTTTTTTTTTTTGAGAGAGACCTGGATATACAGGGCCCACTGCGGATTCCGGAGCCGCGGACGGGCCTTATAAACTTTGCAGACTGGCTTACAGAATGCGCAAACCCGAATGGAGCACCGGTACCAGAGGCAGGCAGCAGAACCGAAGATGGAGTCCCCATCTGCGGTATTATCCCGGGCCTCGCCTTTGACCGCCAGGGGGGCCGGCTGGGCAAAGGGAAGGGCTACTATGACCGCTTCCTTTCATCAATAGAAAAGACCGTATTAGGATATCCCCCCTCTTACCCTTCCGTGAGCCTTTACACAATCGGCCTTTGCATCCCTGAACAATTGGTAGATCAGGTTCCCCGAGGTACTTCAGATATTTTGGTTGATGAAGTGATCCTGGTACCCTAAGAAGCATCGCTCAGGGACTTGCCGTGATGGCGGATATTTTTTACCTTTGTGTAAGAGGTATACTATGGCACGAATAAAAAGCGCCCTTGAACTAGCATTGGAACGCACCGAATCGGTTAAAAGTGACAAGGAAAGCATTGAACTCTATGAACTTAAGCGGGAGG
>JAIWNU010000193.1 GCA_020216655.1 Treponema sp.
CCATTATAGGGCTTGTGGCATATTTACCCTTTTACAATCATTTGGCGGTAAATATCGTCGTTACTATTATCAGTGCCTTAGGGGCGGTTGAGTTTTCTCAAATTCTAGCAAAAAAACATTATAGATTGCCTGTTATAGAGGCTGCCATCCTGGGCTCCTTGGCTCCCGCAGCCATGACTATAAGTATTAGTCTTCAAATTCCCGGAGAGCTTGTGCCCGCGGCCTTTATTTTTGGGGCTGGTTGGCTCATTGCCTCTCGAGTGTTTTCTTCCCTGCAGGATATTTCCCTTGTGCTGGACCGTATTTCAACCGGTCTTTCTGTCATGGTTTATCCTGGTATGTTCATGCTTTGGATTATTAGAATGACCCGTCTCAGTCATGCGACGGTCATCATCCTTAGTTTCTTACTCATGGTCTTTGCCAACGACTCTCTCGCGTGGGCTATTGGTATGCTCTTTGGCAAAGGGAACCGGGGCCTCATTCCCGCAAGTCCCAATAAGAGTATTGCAGGGTTTATTGGCGGCATGGCGGGGTCATTGCTCATTGGCATCATAGCTCCCCTGCTCTTCCCGACTGCTTTTACAACCAATCATACTCTTCCCAGGCTTTTAGCTGGTATTATTTTGGGTATCTGCGTCGGTATTGTGGCAATCATAGGGGACCTGGCTGAATCCACTATTAAGCGAAGCGGGGAAGTAAAGGATTCTGGGTTTATAATTCCTGGACGGGGAGGCATACTCGATTCGGTTGATTCGATTGCCCTTGCAGCCCCTGTTTTTTATGCCCTCTACTGGATATTATTCTAATGAAACGCAAGATTGCAGTCCTTGGCGCAACTGGTTCCATCGGAAAGAGCACCTTGGATGTTATTGCTGCTAATCAGGACGATTTTGAAATAATCTTACTTTCCGCTCATCAGGATACTCGTGGTTTGCTTTCCTTAGGGACTCAATTACCTAGTGCTAAACTGGTTATAACTGATCATCAAAAATGGGAAGGGCAAACTCCAGAGACCCGATCGGTGATTACCTATTGGGGCCAGGATGGGCTTGTACAGGCAATCAAAGAAAGTGGTGCCGATATTGTAGTAAACGGGATTGCCGGAGCTGCGGGGCTTCTACCTTCTATTACAGCCCTTGAAACGGGAGCCGATTTAGCTTTAGCCAATAAGGAAACTATCGTAATGGCGGGGCCCCTGGTTGCTTCTATCGCCAAAAAGAACCACTGCCGAATTCTGCCGGTGGACTCGGAACACTCCGCGGTATTTCATCTTCTCGAGGCCCATGGAGCAGATGCGGTAGAAGAGGTAATCCTTACCGCATCGGGGGGCCCTTTCCGTCAATACAGCAGAGAACAGCTTGAACAGGTTAGCCTGCAGGATGCCCTCAATCACCCAACATGGAAAATGGGCGGAAAAATCACCATAGATTCTGCGAGTCTTGCCAACAAAGGACTTGAAGTAATCGAAGCGGTGCGCCTTTTTTCGCTCAAAGTTGACCAGGTCTCCGTATTGGTTCATCCCCAAAGTTATGTACATTCCTTAATACGTCTCAAAGACGGTTCGCTCTATGCGCAGATATCCAAACCTGATATGCGGGTGCCTATTCACAATGCGCTTTTCTGGCCTGAAGTTCGTTACTGCCAATTTGGCCGGCTTGATCTAGTGGGGCAAAGCTTACATTTTGAACAGCCCAAAACTGACCTGTTTCCTCTTTTACCCCTTGCCTATGAAGCAGCAAGACTAGGAGAAGGATATCCTACAGCATATAATGCGGCAAATGAAGAAGCCGTTGCGGCTTTCATGAAGGGCCATATTTCATTTGTTGATATTGGCCGGATAGTTGCACAGGTGCTTGAAAAAGAGTGGTCTTGTGATGAATTGGATTTACAGTCCATTCTTGATGTGGATCAGAGGTCTCGAGCTGCTGCTCAGGAATGTATTAAGGAGTTACACCATTGATAGTAAAAATTATATTGGGGCTTATAGGCCTTGGAGTCGTCGTTTTTGTTCATGAATTAGGTCATTTTATTGCAGCCCGTCTTTCTGGTATTGATGTAGAAGCCTTTTCTATCGGTTGGGGGAAGCCCATCTTTTCAAAAAACTTCCGCGGCGTTGAGTATCGTATAGGTATATTTCCTGTCGGCGGCTATTGCCGCATGAAAGGCGAAGCGGAGTTTAAGGAAGCCTTAACAAATAATTCAATAAGTATTCCCCGCGAGCCGGGGACCTTTTACGGTGCAAGTCCATTAAAGCGTATCTTTACTGCCTTTGCAGGCCCCTTTGCAAATGCCCTCTTTGCAGTACTTGTTCTTTCCTTAGTCTGGGCTATTGGTTTTGATGTACAAACCTTGGACAATAAAATTGTGCTTGCATCTGAAATAGAGGGAACCAGTTTTCCTGCCGATGCGGCGGGCCTTAAAAGCGGAGACCGAATTATCGGTATTAATGGGAAAAAAGTTTCTAACTACACTGAGATTCAAGAGCAAATAGCGCCAAATCCGGGAGAAACCCTGAATCTGCTCGTTGATCGGAATGGGGAACAGATTTCTTTACAGGTTAAACCTCAGCTTGATACGAACACCGGAGCTGGCAGAATCGGTATCTATTTTTGGACCGATCCTATTATAGAAACAGTAAAGACAGGAAGTCCTGCTCACATAGCCGGCCTTATGCAGGGTGATCGAATTGTCAGTATTCAGGGCATCCCTGTCCCCTATTCTGTTGCCTTGTATCGTATTCTAAAAGATCGACCGACAGTATTGCCAATCGAAATTGAACGGAACGGCCAAATTCTTTCAAAAGAACTCATCCTTTCCTACGATGAACAGGGACAAACCAATATTGGAATCGAGTTTAAAACCATACGGTATCGAAATGCAGCCCATTCTATTCCCGACGCCTTTGTAAAAGGAGCAAGCGAAACCTGGAAAACGCTGACAGTATCTCTGAAAAGTCTTTCTGTTCTTTTTAAGGGAGTGAATCTTTCCAAGGCCGTATCTGGGCCCGTTCGTATTACCTATATGGTCGGGGATATTGCGGCTGAAGGTTTTGGCCAAGGTTTAGGAGCTGGTTTCACCGCAATCGCAAGTTTTCTTGCCCTCATTTCTATTTCTTTGTGCATTATGAATTTACTTCCTATTCCGGCCCTCGATGGCGGACTTATTCTATTATTTTTCATTGAGCTTATCGCGAGAAAGCCCCTCCATCCTAAAGCCGTATATTGGTTCCAGATGCTCGGCGCCCTTTTTATATTAAGTCTGCTTATATTTTCAGTATTTGGAGATATTTTATTTTTATTCGGGAAAAAATAGGAGGAAGTTGTTATGAAACATACAATTACATGCCAATGTGAACACCCCTTTGAGGTAGAGATTCCCGATGAAGTTAATCTTGATCAAAACCCAAACGCCATAGAAGAACTTTGTAACGGCAGTTTTCTTACCATAGTTTGCCCATCCTGTGATTCGCCGCTCAAGCCTGAGTTTCCTCTTATTATTGATTGGCCGAGTCGGAACCTCCACCTGCAGGTACTGCCCGAATTTGACCGCGGCGCTTTTTATCGAGGCCAGACAAAACATGCAGACCAGGCAGAGGTAGTCATTGGATATCCTGAAGCTGCGGACCGAATAATTGTTATAAAAGAAGGATTAGAGCCCATTATTATAGAAGCCTTAAAATACTATCTTCTTCTCAAAGCGGATGAAACAAATCCGGAAGCAGAGGCTACTGCCTGGTTTGTGGGAAAACAGGGCGATTATTTAGAATTCCATGTCCATGGTCTCAGAAATGAAGAGGTAGCCGTAAGCCGCATCCCATACTCTGTCTATACAAAAACTCGCGAAGAATACCGTAAAAATCCCGATGCAGAACCATTTAAATCTATTAAATCTGGGGCCTACACTTCTGTTCAAAACCTCTTGCGGCCTGAGTTAGACTAAGCGGTGGCCCTTCTGTAATCCGAGGGGCCGATAGAGCTTAACTAATCATGGGATGGGTGAGATTTTACCTTTGCAATTGCGGCGGAGACAGCATTTCTTACGCTTTCAGCATAGGATGCCTCATCCATCGCATGGGCTGCATAAAGGCTTCCGAGCAGCGAAACCCTATAGAGTGGTTTTACTGAATTAAGCGCAAGAGTTGCCATATCAAGAACGCAATCCTCACAGAGACAAAGCGGTTCTGGATAATCTGATATTTGTTTTTCTAGCTCGCTGATAACAAGCCGTTCAGCTTCATTTACGAGCTGGTCAAAATCATAATTATCTTTGAATGCCATAATAGAAATCCTCCGTATTTACACGCTGGCTCGAGATAAATTCTCAAATTTAGTGTACGACGGAAGGAAGACAATTTCCACTGTTCCGACAGGCCCATTACGCTGTTTTGCAATAATGAGCTCGGTTGTTATAGCCTTTGATCGTTCGGCGTCGCTTTTTTTATCCGATTCACGCTCTCGGTGCAGGAACATAACCACGTCAGCGTCTTGTTCTATTGAACCGGATTCCCGGATATCAGAAAGGGTTGGTCGCTTGCCTTCTGCATCGCGCCGCACCTGGGAAAGGGCAACAACAGGAATATCGAGTTCTCTAGCCAAGCTTTTTAATGATCGGGAAATCTCCGCTATCTGTTCATGCCGGGGCAGCTGGTAGTTTTCAGAAGTAATCAGAGTAAGATAGTCGATGAATATAATTTCTACCTTTTGCTGGGCCCTCAGCCGCCGTGCCTGTGCTCGCAAATCGAGCAATTTCATGTTCGGCATATCCACAATATAGAGGGGTGCATCGTAAATTCTGCCCGCTGCTTCCATCAAACTATGAAAATCACTGGGTTTTAGGAGTCCAGTTCTTATTTTTTCTGATTCGATTCTGGCTTCTGCAGAGATAAGACGCTGCATGAGGGCCATGTCTGACATTTCGAGCGTAAAGAATGCGGTCGGTATTTTTTCTTTAATTGCTGTGTGGGACGCCATGGTGAGTGCAAGGGCTGTCTTTCCGACTGAAGGCCGAGCCCCAATAATAATGAGCTCAGAACGCTGAAATCCGCTCGTCATTGAATCCAGATCATGCAAGCCCGAAGGAATACCGGTAAAGGCATCTTTGGTATTATATAATTTTTCGATAGCCTCAATAGTTTTCGGAATTATTTCCTTGGCACTCTTATAGGTAAGGGTTTGCCGGTTATCGGTAAGATCAAAAATATATCGCTGAGCTTCTTCTACAATAAGACGAGATTCGGTAGATTCATCGTATGATTTGGCTGAAATTTCACTTGAAATACGCAGCAAAGACCGGCGTACTGAATGGTCCTGAACAATTTGTGCATAATAATCGATATTAGCACTGGTGGGAACTACGTTCGTCAAAGAAGCCACATAAGCGGGACCGCCTGCGCTATCGAGCTCGCCGGATTGCTTTAGTTCTTCTATGACGGTAATAATATCTGCTTTCCTGCCCTGATTAAAGAGGTTAAGGATAGCTTTGTAGATTCTGCGGTTTGCGTTGGAATAGAAATCGTCGGGTCTTAGATAGCGGATCGCAACTGCGATAGCGTCTTCGTCTAAAAGAAGAGCCCCCAGGGTTGCCTGTTCCGCTTCATCGTTATGGGGCGGAATTTTATCTTTTAGTATTCCAGCCATGATTTTTTCCTTAAAAAGCAAATTCCCCTGCACTACTCCATTTTATATGGCAAATGATGTAGCACAGGGGAATATATTGTTTAAAAAAAACTATTCGCGAGCTTCTGCTGCATCCGAAGCATTCTCTTGAGCGGGAGCTTCAGCAGCCGCTTCTTCCTTATGGGCCCCACGATGGCCCCGCTGGTGTCCCTTGTGGGTTTCGGGCTTTTCTTCAGTTTTGGTAACCTGAGCCTGAATAACCACGGTAACTTCAGCAGTGGTGGATTCGTAGAGCTTAACATGGATTTTGAATTTACCAACACTCTTAATATGGTTGCCAGGCACCTCTATCCGTTTCCGTTCAACCTGGAAGCCCTGTTTAGTAAGTTCATCCGCAATGGTCTGGTTTGTAACCGCACCATAGAGTTTGCCGTTTGCACCGGCGGGCATGGTAATAACCAGTTCAGTTCCTTCCAGACGCTCTTTAAGACTTGCAGCGTCTTTGCGCTTTTCAGCCTTGCGGGCTTCAATTTCTTCCCGGCGGGCTTCGAAAACTTTCATATTCCGTTCCGTATAGGGAACTGCAAGCCCGCGGGGGAACAGGTAGTTCCGGGCATAGCCCTTCGCTACGTCTTTGACATCCCCTTCTTCGCCAAGAGGATTGACATCCTTGTTCAGAATGACCTTCATAATACAAGCTCCTTATGTTTATGGACACAGAAACCGAACGCGCCGGTTTCACATCCCCGGAGTAGAGGATGGCCCAGTAATATGGGGTCTCCTTAGGGAAACCCAATTCTCAGCAACACCTAGCAGGAAAATACCTGTCAGGACTATTGCGTTGATTCCAGGACTAATCAGCAAAACAAGCAATAAGGTACGAAGCAAAAAACGCCCCGATCGCGAAATCATAGGATGGGAAAGATTAAAAAACACTATTCCCAATCCTTGTAAAAAATAAAGCAGGGCGAGACTTAAAGCCCCATTCCACCCGGCAATTTCCAAAATTGGAATATTGAACACATAGCCTGCTAAAATAGCAAGTAAAAAACAAGAAAAAAACCAAATCATGTTAAAATCAACATGAAAGTTAGAAAGAACCCAGCGATAGTTGCTGCCCTGTCTGCTTAAAAATGCAGAAAAGCCAAAAAGCATCAGGTGGCTTACAAAAAAGCCACCCCGTAAAGCAACTGATTTCAGAAGCTCTAATACGATATCAGCACTAATAGTTCCCTGCACTGTATCTTGAGACATTTCTGTCAGCATCGACGCTATAGCTTCGGCCTGCTTCTTAAATAGGCCTGCAACGCCCTCGTCATACATTGAAAGAAGCATGAGGGGAAGCAAAAACAGCGTACCAATTACGGATGCAAGCAATACCCGATAGGTACCGCGAAAATTCGATGGAAAAACACGAAGAGCTACACCGGGTATCAACAGTATCGCAAAAATCAGAGCCAGAGCAGATACATACAAGGTATCAGCAGCAATAAGCTTCCATGCAGAAGGATCGGTGCGTAATGCACCGATCGATAGTCCCCCATTGATAAGTACCATCAACAGGATAGCTAAAAAAACTTCGCCTTTTCTCTCCCGCTGTCCTAAAAGCCCTAAGGGAAGAAGAAAAAGCGGAGTTAAAAGGCCGCTCCGTACAAGCAGCACCATTACGACCGCCGTAAAGGCTGGATACAGAAAGGGTACGATTCTTGTACGGAAAG
>JAIWNU010000194.1 GCA_020216655.1 Treponema sp.
CGTTTTCTCCCTTTAAAAGAAACGGGGTCAGGTCATGTTCAAATGATGAGTAGCCGTATTTCCACTGACCTGCTTCTTTTCCGTTTACAAAAAGGGTACTGTCCATATAGACCCCTTCAAAGTAAAGGGCATACTGAGCAGATTCAGGGATATCGCAGCTAAAGCGTTTCCGATACCAGCCAATACTGTTTTCGTAGAGATTCCTGCTGTCTTCTATAAGCCAATCGTGGGGGATTTCCACAGGAGTGAATGACAGGTTTAACCAGCTATCGCAGCCAAGTGGGGTTTTAGCGAATTCCCAGCCATCGTTCCACAATGTTTTTTGGTTCATAAAACATTCCTTGTACGCTAGTATATTTCCATCCTTTTAAAAACGGAAGCTTCTATAAGTTTCCACGCTTATGTTTAAAGCGGGTTTAATGTGGCCGATTAAGAAAAAGCCCTTATTGCAATTAAATTTGTTGACAGATTTTAATATATGCTAATATACTAGTATCTATGAAAGGAATGCAACATACTCCAAAAAATATACAGATGACCCAAAAGTATATTCGGCGCTATTGGTCCCTGTATGCTATGCTCGTTCTTCCGATGCTGTATTTCTTGGTATTTCGTTATATACCAATGACCTACATACAGATAGCATTCAAGAATTACAGCATCGTTAAAAGTCCCTGGGAAATGCCCTGGGCTGGATCCGGCGGTTTTGAATATTTTATTAAGGCATTTCAAAATAAAGATTTTCTGGATGCTCTTAGAAATACCTTAACATTGAATCTGCTCGATTTGATATTCGGCTTTCCGGCTCCGATCCTGCTTGCCCTTATTCTGAACGAACTCCCCTATCGGGGCCTTAAGCGGCTCACCCAGACCGTGGCTTATATGCCCCACTTCCTGTCCTGGGTCATTATTGCCGGCATGGCATTGCAGCTCCTTGCTCCAACCAACGGACTTCTGAATATCTGGCTGCAAAAACTCGGTATGCAGCCGATTCCCTTCCTGAACCAGAGTCACTATTGGGTTGGTACCTATGTAACCTTGGGTATTTGGCAGAGTGTTGGCTGGAATACCATTATCTATCTCGCGGCAATTACGAGCATCAATCCTGAGCTTTATGAGGCTGCGGCAATAGACGGTGCTAATCGAATGCGGCGGATTTGGCACGTTACCCTTCCCGGTATCCGGTCTACCATTGTGGTGCTCCTTATCCTGTCCTTAGGCCGTATATTGGGCAGCGATTTTGACCGTCCCTATGCGCTGCGAAATCCTCTGGTAAAAGATGTGTCGGATGTGATGTCAATTTTTATCTACAACTACGGAATACGGGGGCTGCAATTTTCTTTAACCACTGCGGTCGGTCTTTTCCAGTCCGTGGTTAGTGTCAGTTTTCTGCTCTTTGCAGATTATCTAGCTAAAAAATTCGGCGAACGGGGAATTATTTAGGGGATTGCTATGGTTAATTCGAGGGAATCACGTTATCTGGACGTTATTTTTGTTATCATCTGTATCTTTGTCATTTTTGTCTGTCTTCTGCCCATGCTGACCCTCATGGCTCGCTCTTTAAGCTCAGCTGAGTACCTTATCCGGAATGAAGTAACCCTCTGGCCCAAGGGGCTCTCTTTTGATGCCTACCGCTATGTGCTTTCCGATTCTAAATACACCTGGTCGCTGCTATGGACCGCCATATTGACCGTTAGCGGGACTTTTTTATCCCTTTTTATGACCACCCTGGCGGCCTATCCCTTGATATACGATAAGCTTAAGGGGCGAAAGTTCTTCAGCACCGTCATGCTTTTTACCATGTACTTTAATGCGGGGACCATTCCGATGTACCTGCTCCTTAAAGATGTGGGACTCCTGAACAAGCCCATGGTCCTCATAGTGCCCTACTGTTTGAGCGTGTTTAACATGATTCTTATGCGGAATTATTTCTACACGATTCCTGAAAGCCTTCGCGAATCGGCGGAAATTGATGGGGCAGGGCCTTTTAAGATTTTGACCACCATCTATCTGCCCCTCTCTACACCGGTCATTGCCACCCTGGCCCTGTTCTATGCGGTCGGGCGCTGGAATGGTTTTTCCGATGCTCTCATGTTTATGAATAAGCGTGAATTTTTCCCCATCCAACTGCTGCTCTACAACCTGATTAATGCGGTATCTAGTCTGGAGACCTATTCTACCGAAGGCTTTACCCCTCCCGGCTTAAGCGAGGCCTTAAAGGCTGCGGCAATCATGTTCGCTACCATACCTATTCTCTTTGTCTATCCCTGGCTGCAGCGGTATTTCATCCAGGGGGTTACCTTGGGGGCAATTAAAGAATAGGCCCGAACTGTAGAAGAGATTTTAGCTGCCCTGTTACAGGCAGCTCAGTATAACAAGGAGGCATAGGCTATGAAAAAAGCTCTCTTGGCAATGCTCTGCTTGCTCTCTGTGGCCACACTGCTTGTGGCAGAAGGGCAATCGGACAAAGGCAAGTCTGCAGGAAAATCTGCCGAACTGGTGAATGGCAGGTTTACCGAGACAAAGACAATTACGGTGGAAGTGTATGATCGGGGTACCGGTACACCTCCAGAGGACAACTTTTTTGCCCGTTTTATCAAGGAAGGGATGCTCAGGGATCACAATGTGAATGTGGTATTTAAGCCGGTTCCCCGCTGGACCGAAGTCCAGGCATTGAACAACCTGCTTGCTGCGGGGGAAGCTCCTAATATTTGCGTCACCTACGATTATCCCACCATACAAACCTATGGGAATATGGGCGGTGTCTTGGATCTGAATCCGTACCTGGAGCAGTATAAGCCTTATCTTAAGGATCTATGGAACCTGCTGGGGGATGCGAATATTTACTATGATCAGGACCCCAAAACAAAACAGCTCTGGGCTATTGAGGCTATCCGGAAACCAAACACAAGGACCATTACCTTTATCCGCGAAGACTGGCTTAAAAAGCTGAATCTTCCTGAACCAAAGACTCTTGCAGAATTTGAAAAGACTCTTCGAGCCTTCCGGGACAATGCGGAAAAGCTCCTTGGAAAAGACAAGGATAAGATGATTCCCTTCTTCCTGACCGTCGATGTGGGCTGGTATATATCAAACCTTGCAGACTCCTTTGTGCCCGATAAGACTAGTGACGAGGAACTGTATATCTATGGCTTCGATGATCGGCATCTCCTCTGGCCCAAGTTTAAAGATGCGGTCCGGGTTGTAAACAAATGGTATAACGAAGGGCTTGTTTGGAAGGATTTTGCCCTTTATCCAGTCGGAGACCCTGCTGGTGATAATCTGATCAAATCCGGCTATGTGGGTGCCTTTATCCAAAACTGGGACTATCCTTACCGGGATGGAGAAAAGGGAATCCATGGAAACCTGCAAAAATTGGTTGGTCCCGATGCAGCCTTTATCGCGGTAGATACCTTTAAGAACAATGCCGGTAAATACCGCAAATACTTCTCCCCTGCGGTGGACCGTAAGGTATTCTTCCCCGCCACCAATAAGGAACCCCTGGCATCCCTCTTGTACCTTAACTGGATCAGCAAACTGGAAAACCGCAAGTTCCTTGCCACCGGTGAAGCCGGACTTCATCACGAAGTACTCCCTGACGGTGCGGTTAAAATGAAACCTGTGGAAGGGGACAAGCGAATTAACTCCCTGTACAACATCGACTATACTATCACCCTGAATGGTCTTGATCTGGGAGATCCGGTGCTGAACTCCCGCTCATTGGCCCTTGGCTACGGCGGTGTTGACCCCCGGTATATAGAACGGGCCTACAAGACCCAGTCAGTAGATGTCCGGATTGTGCCTCCCTTTAAACTGGGTGAAATCAAAGCAGAACAGGGTATGGGTCCTGCCCTGTCGGATAAACGAAATACGCTGCTGGTAAAATCGGTGGTGGCTAAACCGAGCGACTTTGACAAGGTCTTTGATGCGGGACTGAAAGATTACCTCAGTTCAGGAGGCCAGGCAATTATTGATGAGCGCAGGGCCAAGTTAGAAGAACTTAAGAAAGCCAAGTAGACAGCTTTTTTAATCCGTCTAAGTCGGGCAGGCTTTTAGCCTGCCCGCAATTCCGCTCGTTTTCGAATCTCTATTGGAGCTAAAAGAATAGATTATTATGAATATCACCTTCCGCTGGTTTGGCAAACAGTATGATTCCGTGTCCCTCGATAAAATCCGCCAGCTTCCCCATGTAAAAGGAATCATCAGTACACTTTACGGCAAAAAAACGGGGGATGTTTGGTCCCGGGAAGAAATACAGGCTTTACGGAAAACGATAGAGCAGTCGGGCCTTGCCCTCCTGGGTATCGAAAGTGTCAATGTACATGAATCCATAAAGGCTGGATTCCCTGACCGGGATCGTTATATAGAAAACTATATTAAAACCCTGGAGCATCTTGGGAAAGAAGGCCTGCATCTTGTGGTCTATAATTTTATGCCCGTCTTTGACTGGATTCGCTCTACCCTTGCAAAACCACGATCCGACGGAAGCAGCGTTCTATCTTATGACGAATCTCTTATCAGTTCTCTTGGACCGGAAAAACTATTTGGATGGCTCCAGGGACAGGCCAAGGGTTTTTTGCTTCCTGGCTGGGAAGCGGAACGGCTCGGGCGGGTTGCTGAACTTCTTGAATATTATCGAACCTGTACGGAAGATATAATATTTTCTAATCTGGTGTATTTCCTGAAAGCAATTGTGCCAACCTGTGAGCAATATGATATCAAACTTGCTCTGCATCCCGATGATCCGCCCTGGAGCATGTTCGGTATTCCACGGATTGTTACTAGTCTGGAAAATTTAAAAAGGATTGTTCAAGTTGTTCCGAGCCCTGTTAATGGTCTCACCATCTGCACTGGCTCTCTGGGAGTACATCCGGAAAACGATGTTTTAGAGATCATCAGGGAGCTGCACAGTCACATTCATTTTGTTCATGTACGAAACCTGAAAATAAACGGCCCCGGCCAGTTTGATGAAACAGCCCATATGTCCTGTGATGGGGATCTGGATATGTATCAAATTATGAAAACCCTCTATGATTATGGATATGACGGATTGATGCGGCCCGACCACGGCAGGTCAATTTGGGGAGAAATTTCTATGCCCGGCTATGGTCTTTATGACCAGGCTTTGGGCTCTGCATATATGTATGGTCTGTGGGAAGCGATTGCCAAAGATAAGCCCCGACAGAAGGAGATAACCCATGGATAAGTATTCGCTGTGCTGGCTGGATTATAAAAATCCCTATATAAAGAAAAACACTTTTACCTCTTATTCACAACTGGTTGGTGCCGCATTTACTAATTTATTCATAGATCCCTCGGTAAAAAATACGGCTATTGCCAATGAATTAAAAAGGTTCTTTGCTGACTATTTTGGAGTAACACTCGTACAAAGCTCCAAACTTTCTGAGTCCGCCATCCTTTGTACCCTGGTCTCGCCGGAACAGCAATTTCATTTAGATGTGGAAGCGGAACTTTTTCGTGTGGAGGGATCCTTTGTTATCCAGTATATGGCAGAATCCAGATCGCTTATGATCGCCTCTGCTTCGGAAACGGGGCTTTTATACGGAGCCTTTCATTTAATAAGGCTCTTTCAGCAGCAAAGAGATTTTACGCTCCTGGATTGCAGAGAAATGCCCCATAATCCGCTCAGGCTTATCAATCACTGGGACAATATGGATGGCTCTGTAGAACGCGGTTATGCGGGCCGTTCTATCTTTTTTGAGAATGATAAAATTGCGGCTGACAAGGAACGTATAACCGATTATGGACGACTCCTGGCTTCGGTAGGTATTAACGGCACTGTCATTAACAATGTGAACGTAAAAGGCCGGGCGCCGTTCCTTATTACTTCAGAATACCTCAAAGATGTGGCTGCAATCGCAGACATACTGCGGCCCTATGGTATACGGCTTTATCTCAGTGTGAACTTCATGAGTCCCGTATTGGCAGGGAACCTTGAGACCGCCGATCCTCTTGCCCCCGAAGTCTTCCGCTGGTGGCAGGACCGGGTCCGGGATATTTATGCTGCCATTCCTGATTTTGGCGGCTTCCTGGTCAAGGCTGATTCGGAGTACAATCCTGGTCCCCACACCTACGGAAGGTCACAGGCCGAAGGGGCCAATATGCTCGCCAGAGCCTTGGGCCCCCATGGGGGAACTCTCATATGGCGCGCCTTTGTGTACAAGCTCCAGGATTGGCGGGATACCAGCATAGACCGGGCCAGGGCTGCCTACGATATTTTTCAGTGTTTAGATGACCAGTTCGATAGCAATGTAATCCTGCAAATTAAAAACGGTCCCCTGGATTTCCAGGTGCGGGAGCCCGTGTCACCCCTCTTCGGGAAAATGCGGCACACAAACCAGATGCTGGAACTCCAGGCTGCCCAGGAATATACGGGGCAGCAAATAGATCTTTGTTATTTGGCTCCCCAATGGAAGGAGATCCTAGACTTCGATCCCCGTATTCCAGGCAAAAAAGCTTCAGTTTCTTCTATTATAAACGGTTCTGTGTGGAATCGGCCAAGGGGCGGTATGGCTGCCGTTTCCAACATCGGCAGGGATTATAATTGGACCGGTCACTGGCTTGCCCAGGCAAATTGGTATGCCTTCGGCCGGCTTGCCTGGGATCCATCTTTGGACCCAGAGACTATTGCCCGTGAATGGGTATTGGGCAGCCTGAGCAATGATGGATCGATCGTAGCTTCGGTTGTTTCCCTCTTTTTACAGTCCTGGCAGACCTACGAACAGTATACCACCCCCTTTGGTCTTGGATGGATGGTTACCCCGGGGACCCACTATGGACCCAGTCCCGAAGGGTATGAGTATTCTATTTGGGGTACCTATCACCGGGCAGATACAAAAGCAATAGGAGTTGACCGTACTAGAACCGGGACCGGCTATACCGCCCAATATTATGAAGAATGGGCACATATATACGACAGTCGTGACACTTGTCCCGAAAATCTTATTCTCTTTTTCCACCGGCTTCCCTATACATACCGCATGAAAAACGGGAAAACCCTTATCCAAAACTATTATGATGCCCATTTTAAGGGGTACGAGGCGATGCGAGAAATGCAAAACCTCTGGCTAAGCTTAAAGGACTCTATTGATCCCCAGGTATACCGGGAGGTGGCTGAACGCTTTACCAAACAGGAAGAAAATGCCCGGCAGTGGCGGGATGTGATCAATAGTTACTTCTACAGGAAATCGGGAATCCCCGACGAAGAAGGCCGCACATTGTATTAAAATATGAGACTCTTGCAAAACTCAGTGAGTTTTGCAAGAGCTACCATGAAATTCGCGATTAGGCTTGCAATTGC
>JAIWNU010000195.1 GCA_020216655.1 Treponema sp.
AGATACCTCAGGGCGGGAAGTATTTTTCTGAATACCGAAAATTACAACGATTTAGCCTTGGTGGTTCCCCGGCTGCTGGAACTAGGGGGTACAGACCCCCGGGTTCACAGCCTGGCAGGTAAATTCTACTTTGCTCTCGAAGACTTTCCCAAGGCAGAACGGGAACTTGAGCTCGCTGATCCGAAAGATGACTCAGCGGATCCCGCGGTTCCCTACCTAAAAGCCTTGCTCCGCATACGACGGGGGAAACGAAGAGAAGCAATGCCCCTGCTCCAGCGGGCCGTTCAACTTGCCCCCGATTCAGCATTATTCCATTTCAGGCTCGCCGAGAACATCTTTATATTACAGTCCCCAAGGGATGAAAAAGCGCTGAGGGATCATTTAAAAAGAGCTTTGGAACTTGACCCTGAACATGGCTGGACACTCAATCTTGCAGCCCAGGTTGAACTGCGGGACCGGCGCCTTGAGGCAGCCGAGCAATATCTGCAAAAGGCGCAGGCTCTTCTCCCTGATGCCCCAGAGGTTAGGATTAACCAGGCAGAACTGGCATATCTCAAAGGCAATATTGAACAAGCCTTAGTCTTGCTTCAGGACACAAGTATTGAAGATACTGAGGGACTTCTTGCCCACGAAGCAGGCTCCATTTTGGTCCGCGCAGGCCGTTTAGAAGAAGCAAAACCATATTTCGAGAGTGCACTTCGCAAGAAAAACGACCGTATCGACTTTATCATTGACTATGCCAACTGCCTGATAGATCTCGGTCTATACGGCGAAGCTGATGAGATCCTCGGCAAGGCCTATGAATTAGAAGACAACGAAGCGGTTCTGGAAATGATTGGATATGTGGCCTATAAAAAAGGAGAATTTCCCCGCGCTGAAGGAGCTTATAGGCTTGCACTGGAAAAGCAGCCAAAGAATCCTAAAATACTCTCTGCCCTCGCATGGGTTTACATAACCATGGCTCGATGGAACAGCGCTGAAGACTGTATTACGGCGCTCGAACAACTGGTTCCAACGGACTCAAAAGACTACAGCGGGGTCCGTGAATTGCGGGAACGGCTTTTACTGGGAACTACTCGGGTCGTAGGGTGCGCAGGCTGCGAACGATCCTGGCGTGTCCCTATAGATCCGCCTGCGGCGCCTCCGCTTCGGCTTGTGGCAGAACCTCCAGATGAGTTGCCTGCTGGTACCTGTTTGCAATGCGGAAATACCTACTGTATAGGCTGCGCTAAGGGCTCTCTCGACTCAACGGGCCGCTTTGTCTGTCCGACCTGCGGCGAACGGCTTAAATTATATGATGAGGGCCTTAAAAAAATCCTTGCAGACTGGGCATCGGCCAATACAAATTGATGAGTTCTTTTTACAGACCGGGCATTTCCGTCCGGGGATTGCCGCTCCATTGCGAAAGTTTTGCAAAAATGTTATTCTGAACCATGCAAGTTGAGATAAATCCCCGCGGGAATGGGGCCTGCCCGCTCTGTGAACAAAATGGCCAATGTCGTTTCCAAAAAACCTTGGTAGAAGCCATGGGCCCCTTTCAGGATAAAAATATGCCCATGGAGCTGGTAATCTACTCCTGTCCTTTTTTTAAGGAGAAAATGTAAGTTGAACGAACGGTTAGCTTCCTTATTAAAAAGATTTAGTGAACTCGATACCCTTGTCCAGGATCCGGCTTTAAGCAAGGATCAGAAACGGTACCGGGAAGTGATGCGCGAACATGCCCAGCTTTCTGAGGTTGTTGCAGCCCATAAGGAATGCGAAAACCTAGAAGCCCAAATCGCAGAAACTCAGAGTCTCATTCAAAATGAAAAAGATCCAGAAATGAAGGAGCTTGCGAAGGAAGAGCTCAAGGAACTGGAGACAAAGCTCCAGGAGGCTCAAGACCGGCTTAAATTCCTCCTCATCCCTAAGGATCCTCTGGATGAAAAAAACATCATTATGGAAATTCGCGGAGGCGCTGGCGGAGACGAAGCGGCCCTTTTTGCGTCCGACCTCTTCCGTATGTATTCCCGATACGCGGAAACCAAGGGCTGGAAAATCGAAGTCATGAGCATGAATGAGACCGAACTTGGGGGCCTTAAAGAAATAATATTTTCCATTTCAGGAAAAAATGTATACGAGAACTTGCGATACGAGTCGGGGGTACACCGGGTGCAGCGGGTTCCTGCTACGGAGGCTTCTGGCCGGATTCATACATCTACCGTGACGGTAGCGGTTCTACCCGAAGCGGAAGAGACCGAAATTGATATTAAGCAGGAAGATCTCCGCATTGATGTCATGCGGGCCGGCGGTCCCGGCGGTCAGTGCGTTAATACAACCGATTCTGCGGTCCGTATAACCCATATTCCAAGCGGTATTGTAGTCCACTGCCAGGACGAAAAAAGCCAGATAAAAAACAAGGCTAAGGCCATGCGGATACTTCGGGCAAGGCTCTATGAAATGGAAGAGCAAAAAGCCCAGGCAGAGCGGGCAGAGGCCAGAAAAAGCCAGGTTGGCACCGGCGACCGCTCAGAACGGATCAGGACCTACAACTTCCCCCAGAACAGGCTTACGGATCACCGCATCAACCTGACGCTCTATAAATTGGACCTTATCATGCAGGGAGATGTTCAGGAACTTTTTGATGCCCTCAAGCTCTCGGCCCGCGAAGAGCTGCTTAAGGCTACTGCATCATGAATGTCGGGGCTTTACGGGCTGCGGGGGCACAACTACTCCGGCAGCACGGCGTAGAAAGCCCCGAACTGGATGCAAGTCTCCTCTTAGCCTTTCTTCTTAATAAAGACAGGACCTGGCTCATACTGAACCATAATTATAACTGCGATGCATCTGTCGAAGAACACTATAAGTCGCTTTTAGAACGGCGGGCAGATGGTGAAAGCGTTGCGTACATTACCGGTACAAAAGAGTTTATGGGGTTAACCTATACCGTCAGTCCCGCCGTACTCGTCCCCAGGCCGGACACAGAAATTCTTGTAGAACAGGCTTTAGAATGGCTTTCTTCCCGCAACTTTGACAGGCCGCCTCGTGTACTCGATGTATGTACCGGATCAGGCTGCATCGGGATTACCCTCGCCTACTATATGCCGAACATTGAACTAAGCCTCTCTGATATATCTTATGAAGCACTTTCTATAAGCCAAACCAACGCTGTTAAACTCCTCGGCCCAGAAGGGTCTCAAAAAGTCCGGTATGTCCAATCGGATATGCTCACTGCGTTCCTTTCAGAAACAAAACGGTTCGATCTAATTGTTTCAAACCCACCATACATTCCGGAAGCACGCATACCAGGACTTGCGAAGGAAGTACAAAAAGAACCATATATAGCCCTTTCAGGGGGAGAAGACGGCCTTGACCTCATCCGAAGGCTCATCCCAGAGGCGGCAATACTTCTCAATTCAGGGGGCGCGCTTTTTATAGAATCCGATCCAGACCAGATACTTTCTATTCAAGAACTCTTGAAAAACAATGATTTTCATGCCATAGAGTCCTATCCGGACTTGTCCGGTACCCTGCGATGTACCAAGGGAATGAGGCCCTCGCCATGAATAACCGTATCGACGAACTGAAAGAAAAAATAAAAATCTATGATCCTGCGGATCAGGCACGCATCCTTTCTGCCCTGGAATGGGCTAAGAGCCTGCATGAGGATCAAAAACGGGCTTCTGGCGAACCATACTTTGTCCATCCCTTAGGAGTTGCCTCTATCCTGGTTAACCTTAATCTAGACGGCGATACTATCGTTGCGGCCCTTCTCCATGATGTGCTGGAGGACACGGCCACGACGGCGGAACACATTGAAGAGCGCTTCGGCAAAGATGTCCGCAAACTCGTCGAAGGGGTTACCAAAATAGCCGATATCCATGCCAAAAACAAAACCATCCAAGAAGCAGAAAATATTCGTAAAATGCTTTTTGCCATGGTCCAGGATATCCGGGTCATATTGATAAAATTAGCGGACAAGCTCCACAACATGCGCACATTGGAATACCTGCCCCCTGATAGGAGGAAAGCTAATGCCCAGGACTGCCTGGATATTTACGCCCCTCTCGCTGACCGGCTTGGTATTTCATGGATCAAGGATGAATTGGAAGACCTCTCACTGAAACACCTTAACCGCGATGCCTATGACCAGATAAAAGGTATCGTAGCGCTTAAAAAACAGGATAGGGAAAACTTTTTAACAAGAATACAGGATGCAATCCTCGCAGAAACAAAAAAACTAGATATCAATGTAACCGTCATGGCCCGGGCGAAACATTTTTACTCGATATACCAAAAGATGCGCAAGCGCAACAAGGGGCCCGAAGAACTCTTTGATCTTTTTGGCATCCGAATACTCTGCGACACCGTCGATGATTGTTACACCCTGCTTGGCACGGTCCATCATCTATGGAAACCCATCGAAGGCCGTTTCAAAGACTATATCGCCATGCCAAAGTCCAACGGATACCAGAGCCTCCATACAACCGTTATGAGCTTCGACGGGAAATTGCTTGAGATTCAAATAAGAACAAAAGAAATGCACCAAATAGCCGAATACGGTGTTGCAAGCCATTGGCTCTATAAAAAGGGTACTACCGCTGAAATCATAAAACCTCAAGATTTGTCCATTGTAAACCGGCTCAAGGACTGGAATTCCCCAGACATGACAACCTTCCTGGATGATATAAAGCAGGAATTACTCAAGGATTCTATTTTTGTTTTCACCCCACAGGGCAAGGTAATTGAACTACCCGCTGGTTCCACACCTATCGATTTTGCATACCACATTCATTCTGCAATCGGAGACCACTGCGCCGGCGCAAAAGCGGATGGGACCATTATCCCCCTAACGGCGGAACTTAAAAACACCCAGGTTGTGGAAATTTTGACAACCCAAAACGCCCATCCCCATGTCAATTGGCTCAGGGCAGTTAAAACAGCGAAGGCCCGGAGTAAAATTCGAGCGTGGCTCCAGCAGAACGATGAAACCCTGATAATTGAAAAAAATATAGTAGCCCGTAAAAAAAGCACTCCAACGCCTGGCCCTCAGACGTCCCATCCAGGGCAAGCTGCCCAGCCAGCAATTCCCAGCGGGCAAAAATTCGAGAATGCTATCCAGACGGTTATCCAAAATCAAAACCTGCCTAAAGGGATACTGCAGGTAAAGGTAGAAGATGAACGGAATATGATGATCCGTTTTGCACAATGCTGCAAACCGGTCACCGGGGACCCTATCATCGGTTACGTTTCCCGCGGTCGTGGTATTATTGTCCACCGCAGTAACTGTAAAAACATTCACTTTATACCCGATTTTGAAGAGCGCAAAATCGAAGTTGAATGGGAAAAGGCAAACTCTCAGCTGGTAAAACGCTTTAAAATAGAAGCCCGTAAGGCAAATGATTTGTTTTCAGCCATAGAAGGGGCAGTACGAAAACACCAGGGACATTTACTAGAAGGAAGAATAGAAGAAACGAGCCAGGAACATTTTACAGGATTTTTTACATTACAATTAGAGCACCGCGAAGATTTAAAACAAGTTATAAAAAGCCTTAAAAATGTCCCCGCGGTGCTCCATATTCAGGTTATTGCCTGACATCCACAATTCGTTCTACCAAGGGAGTAATAGCATTTACAAGGCTCGTGCTATCCACCCCTTCGACCTTGAGGGTACAGTATGAATTGGTGGGATCCTCTCCTTCAAAGGTTGCAAGAGAAATAATATTCCCTCCGATTTTTGCTATGGCTCCTGCCACATCCGCTAGTTCACCCTTCCGCTCCGGGAGCAGCACCGTGAGCCGAACGCCGCTATGCCGGGCTCCAAACAGTTCAATAAAAAGCTTAAAGAGATCCGACTCGGTTATAATGCCGACCAGAATATTGCTGCGCATTACTGGGAGGCCCGAAATGTTGTTATCCGCCATGATACGTGCCGCTTCTTCTATTGGCAGGTCTTCACTAACGGTCAGAACATTTTTAGTCATTACCGCTTCGACCTTAAGCTTTGAAAGCAGGTAGTGAAGCTCATAGATATCTAAAGAGGTGGCGGGAGAAGGAGAAGCATGGATCAAATCAGAACTGGTAACGATTCCTACCAATTTGCCCTGCTTATCGAGTACAGGAAGCCTTCTAATTTTTTCACGGCGCATGATGGCCTGTGCCTCAGGGACCGATACATCCGGCGTTACCGTCACCGGATTCTTCGTCATTCGTTGTCCAACATTCATGGCAATCCTCCTGTCTTTATTATAATCCTAAATACGCTTTTCGCACCTCTTCGTTGGATAAAAGATTTTCTGCTGTATCTGCAAGCTTTATTTTGCCGTTCTGCAGTACATAGCCCTTATGTGCAATTTTTAAGGCCATATTAGCATTTTGCTCAACGAGAAAAATCGTTGTTTTTCGTTCATTGTTAATTTTTTTAATTATTTCAAAAATATGCTGCACTATAAGAGGTGCGAGCCCTAAGGAAGGCTCATCGAGCAAGAGGATCCTGGGCCGCGCCATAAGGGCCCGCGAAATGGCAAGCATTTGCTGTTCACCGCCGCTTAAGGTTCCCCCAGCTTGGTTACGGCGTTCTGCGAGCCGTGGAAATAGCTGAAAAACTTCTTCCATATCCTGTTTAATTTTTTCTTTGTCGCTTCTTAGAAAGGCTCCCATATCAAGGTTTTCCGCAACCGTAAGCTGAGGAAATATACGCCGCCCTTCTGGCACTTGGGAGACCCCCATTTCGACAATTTTATGGGGGCTCATTTTGGTTATATTTTTTCCATCAAGATAAATCTCTCCAGTCCTCACCGGCGTTATTCCACAGATGCTCATCAGGGTTGTGGTTTTTCCTGCTCCGTTGGCACCTATGAGCGTAACAATCTCCCCTTCTTCCACAGAAATAGAGATATCATGCAAGGCCTGTATATTCCCATAAAAAGTACTGATATTCCGTATTTCCATTACTGCCATACTATTCTCCTAAATAGGCCTTAATCACTTCAGGATTACTCTTTATTTCCTGCGGTGTGCCCTCGGCAATGAGCCGGCCATAATCGAGCACATAAATACGTTCAGAAACGTTCATAACAAGGCTCATATCGTGTTCTATCAGCAATATGGTAACTTTTTCTTGTTCACGGATGATGTTAATCGTTTCTTCCAGCTCTTTCGTCTCCTGGGGATTCATCCCTGCCACAGGCTCATCGAGAAGCAGCAAGAAAGGATTGGTAGCAAGGGCCCTGGCTATTTCCAAACGCCTCTGTGCACCATAGGGAAGGTTGCAGGCCATTTCATTCACATACATTTCAAGATGTA
>JAIWNU010000023.1 GCA_020216655.1 Treponema sp.
GAGCCGTTATGGACGGCCCTTATCTGTCATTATGCTGGATATCGATAATTTTAAACGGGTGAACGATACTTTTGGTCACCGGACAGGGGACGAGGTTATCCAATCGGTTGCCAATTCGATTATGGCAAATATCCGCAAAACCGATGTGGCGGGCCGCTATGGCGGAGAAGAATTCCTCGTGCTGCTTCCCGAAACTGACCTGAAAGCCGCCCGGGTAGTGGCAGAAAAGATAAGAAGTACCTTGAATCAGCTCAGTTTTGCCACCTCTGCCTTGTCAGTGACTATATCCGCTGGGGTAGCCGAAGCTGAGAAGGGCGAAACCTTCGAAGCTCTTATTACTCGGGTAGATACAAAACTCTATCAAGCGAAGCGGAACGGGAAAAACAGGGTAGAAGGTTAAAGGCTCGCAGACAAAGGTTTACACCTTTGTCTGCATCCTGCATCTCATAGGCTTTTATTCCCGCCAGACCTCCGCAACACCGGGCAGCATACCGATCGATTCCAGCGCCCATGAATCGGCGCCGCTTGTAATCTGTGTTGCGGTCCGCACGACCGACTCACCCCCGGGAACCGGAATGTGAATAAAAACCGAACAGGGCCCGGAGTGTTCAAAGAGGTGGTCCCGCAGGGGATACAGGTTCTCTTCTTTTGTGCAGATTTCAGTTTTAAGCCGTATATGAATTTCCCGGTATGACTTTTCGGTGAGGTTCTGGATATCCAGCATTTCATTGACAATAAAGTTTATTTTTTCACCCCGGGAACGGTCTACCTTGCCTTTCAGGGCTACGATTTCATCAATATGAAGCTTGTCCTTGTATTTTTCCCATGCATCGGAAAAGAGGGTCAGGTCTATTTGTCCCTTAAAGTCCGCAAGGGAAGAAAAGCCCATCCATTTTCCATTTTTAGACTGGTAGGGACGCAAGGACTTGATTTGCCCGAGGATAACATATTCCTTGTCGGGGCTGGAACGTTCCGGATGGGATAGATCTAGGCTCACCGATCGTTCCCAGGTCTGCCGGTAGTCATCCATGGGATGGCCTGAAAAATAAAAACCGATGAGTTCCTTTTCTATGGCAAGCTGTTCCTGTTTGTCCCAGTCAGGGGCAGGCTCAAACTCAAAATCGGGATATTCTTTTTCGCCGGAGTCTTCAAAGAGGCTCGACTGGCCGAATTTCTTATCTTCCTTCTTATTTTGGGCATATTCGACTGCCCGTTCCAGGTTAGCCAGGAGGGTGGGCCGGCTTTGGCCGAGCCTGTCAAAGGCTCCTGTCTTTATAAGCAGCTCTATGACCTTTTTACCTACCGTTTTAATATCTACCCGGTCTAAAAAGTCCATAAAGGTGCTATAGGGGCCGTCTTTTGCGCGCTGGCCTATGATTTCGTCCGCCGCCGCGTCTCCCAAGCCCTTAATACCTAAAAGGCCGTAAATGATTTTGCCATCTACGACGGTAAAATATTTTTCTGACTTGTTAATGTCCGGCGGTTCTATGGTAAGCCCCATGCGGCGGCTTTCATCAATATATTCGGGGAGCTTGTCCGTGCTGGTGATTTCGTTGGTAAGGTTGGCTGCCATGAATTCGGCAGGAAAATTGGCTTTTAGGTAGGCCGTCCGGTAGGCAACCACCGAGTAGGCCGCAGCATGGCTCTTGTTAAAGCCATAGCCTGCAAAGGGGACCAAAATCTCGAAAATCCGATCCGCATCGGCTTCGGAAAAGCCCCTCTTTTTTGCCCCTTCGATAAACCGGGCTTTTTCCTTGACCATGACATCGGCCTTCTTTTTTCCCATGGCCCGTCTCAGCAGGTCTGCTTGGCCGAGGCTGTAACCGCCGATGATCTGGGCTACCTGCATTACCTGTTCCTGGTAAACGATGACGCCGTAGGTTTCCTTAAGGATCCCTTCCAGACAGGGATCAGGATATTCGATCGGCCTGCGGCCCCATTTGGAATCGACAAACTGGGGGATGTAAGCCATGGGCCCCGGCCGGTACAGGGCGTTCAAGGCGATGAGGTCCTCTATTTTGTTTGGTTTTGCCTGTTTCAGGATGCTCTGCATGCCTGAGGATTCAAACTGGAATACGCAGGTGCTTTGGCCCTCTCCAAGGAGCTTATAAGTAGCTGGATCGGTCTCGCTGACCTTATCCGCATCAAAATCGGCGTATATTCCGCCACGCTTACGGATCAGGTCCTGGGTGTTTTTTATGAGAGTCAGGGTTTTAAGTCCCAGAAAGTCCATTTTTACCAGTCCGCATTCCTCGATCTGGTCCATGGTAAACTGGGTTGCTACGGTGCCGGTTTTAGCATCCCGATAGAGGGGCACATAGTCGGTAAGCTCGGTCTTTCCGATGACGATACCTGCCGCATGGAGGCTTGAGTGCCTGTTTTTGTTTTCCAGCCGTTTGGCGATGGCAAAAAGTTCCTGGTATTTGGGATCCTCCGCAAGTTTTGCCAGTTCAGGCTCCTGTTCCATAGCCTTAGCCAGGGTCATTTTGGGATCCTCGGGGATAAGCTTGGCGATACGGTTGGCCTCTTCCAGGGGAATATCCAGGGCCCGGGCTACATCTTTTATGACCGCCTTAGCTTTGAGGGTTCCAAAGGTGATAATCTGTCCGACCCGTTCCCGGCCATATTTCCGTGTTACATAGTCGATAACCTCTCCCCGCCGTTCAAAGCAGAAGTCTACATCAAAGTCTGGCATTGATACCCGTTCGGGGTTTAGGAAACGCTCAAAGAGGAGGTTGTACTTAAGGGGATCTATGTCGGTAATCCGCATGGCGTAAGCGACAATAGAGCCTGCACCGGAACCGCGTCCAGGACCGACGGGAATGTCATGTTCCTTAGCCCAGTTAATAAAGTCCGCCACTATAAGAAAGTAGCCGACGAAGTCCATTTTTATGATGATATCCAGTTCATAGTCGGCCCGCTGCCGTATTTCTTCGGTAATTTCCGCATAGCGTTTTTTAAGTCCCTCGTAGGTCAGGTGCCTGATATAGTCCGCTCCGTTGGTAAAGGGCGGGGGAAGCTCAAAATCGGGAAGCAGCGGTCCGGGAAGGGGGATGCTGGTATGGCACCGTTCGGCGATACGGACCGTGTTCAGTATAGCTTCGGGATATTCCGGAAAGAGAGAAGCCATTTCATCGCCGCTTTTAAGGTAAAACTCGCTTGTTTCAAAGCGCATGCGGCTCAGTTCGTTCCGTTTTTTATTAGTCGAGATACACAGGAGTATGTCCTGGGCAACCGAATCTTCTTTATCGAGGTAATGGATATCGTTGGTAACCACGAGGGGAATACCGGTTCGTTTTGATAGGTTTACGAGGAGCGGATTTACCTTTTTCTGTTCCGGCAGGCCATGGTCCTGGAGCTCCAAATAAAAGTTGTCTTCCCCCAGGATTTCCCGGAGTCTCCTGGCCCGCTGCAGGGCTTCCTGGGCTTTACCTTCCAGAAGGAGGCTGGGGATTTCGCCTCCTAGACAGGCAGAAAGGCCAATGAGTCCCTCATGGTATTTAACCAGCAGTTCCTCGTCTATCCGAGGCTTATAATAAAATCCTTCGGTATAGGAAAAGGATGACAGCTTCATCAGGTTCCGGTAGCCTGTTTCACTCGTTGCCAACAGCACCAGGTGGTAGTATTTATTGCCCGTCTCGGATCCCTTTTTATCGAAGCGGGAACCGGTGGTCATATAAAATTCACTGCCAATAATCGGATGTATCTCTGCGGCCTTGCATTCCTTAAAAAACTTGAGGGCGCCGAACATATTGCCGTGGTCCGTTAGGGCCAGGTGTTTCATGCCCAGGGCCTTTGCCTTAGCGATGAGGCTTTTTACCGAAGCCGCTCCATCCAAAAGAGAATAGTCCGAATGGACATGGAGGTGAACAAAATCAGTCATAGATACCCTATTGTAACGGCGAAAAGACCACATCTCAAGGGGTAAAATGATTGCAATCGATTACGTTCGGTTGTATGATAGGATGACCATGGTTACCATCTACGATATTGCCAAAATCACCGGGTACTCTGCTCCGACCGTGTCGAAAGCTCTGAACAACCAGAGCGATATCGGGCAAAAAACGAAGGAAAAGATATTAAAGGTTGCCAAAGAACTGGGCTATGTTCCCAATTCAAGCGCTAAGGGGCTCGTAACTAAAAAATCCAGGCTTATCGGTCTTATCTACGAAGAAGATGACATGGGCATTGGCATAGAACATCCGCTTTTTTCCACAATTATAAACGCCTTTAAGCAGGAAATGGAATCAGAAGGCTATGAGCTCATTTTTATCGCCAGAAACTTGGGAGGCAAAAGGATGAGCCTCCTGGAACATTGCCGATACCGGCAGGTTGATGGGGTCCTGGTGGTGAACGTGGATGCCAAAGATGAAGAAGTAAGGGATGTTACGAACAGTAATATTCCCTGTATATCATCCAACATTGTTTTCCCTGAAATTGCGACTGTAACTTCAGAAAATATTAAGCCCGCGGTAGAGGCGGTTCAGTATTTATACAAATTAGGGCATAGGCTGATTGCCCATATTGCCGGTCCCCAGGATTCAATCGCTGCAGCAGGCTATGAGCGGCTCGAAGGGTATAAGGCTGGCCTTTTATCGCGGCAGCTCCCGATTCGGGATGAATTCATCGTTATTTCCGAATACTGGAACGGCGAATCTGGTTACAAGGCCATGATGGATTTATGGCGCCGAAATGAAAAACCGACGGCCATTTTCTGCGCCAGTGATATTATGGCCATGGGGGTCATGAATGCCTGTCATGATTTGGGATTAAGAATTCCAGAGGATATTTCTATCATCAGTTTTGATGACAATCTGTGGGCCAGCTTCTCCCATCCTCCCCTCACCACCTTCCGGCAAGACAGGCAGGCCATAGGAAAGAAGGCCGCAGAACTGATGAAACTGTTGCTGAACGGCGAAAAAGTGCCCTCCCGGGTGCTCATTCCGGTACAGCTCATTGAACGGGATAGTTGTGCACCGCCACATGGTGTGCGCACTTGACAGAAAGTGAAAGTTCATGCAAAATAATCGTATGTTTATACAGTTTTGTATGACCAATTCTATTAGTCTCGCAGCAGCAGCCGCTATCCCGGAGGATCGCGGTTAGCTGATACCACAACATATCAGAGCCGTGGTCCTCCAGCGTGGGGATTGCGGCTTTTTTTATGTCCAGAGAGGACATCTAAAAGACCATCCCCATCCATGGAACACTTCGGCCCAAAGGAGTTTGTATGAGAAGGGATATTGTGCATCCGGGGGCTGGTCAGTTGCGCTACGAAATCCGCGAAATTGTATCCTTTGCCCGTGAGTTAGGTCGGTGGAATGTACCCATTACCTGGGAAAACATCGGAGATCCGGTTAAAAAGGGCGAACCCATCGCTATTTGGATTAAAGACATTGTTCGCCGCAGGGTAATGGAGGACCTTTCCTATGCCTATTCGGATACCGAAGGCGTCCGGGAAACCAGGGAATTTCTTGCTGGCTTAGCCAATCAGCGATCTCTCTTAAATCCCCTGGGAGCTATGGAATGTTCTGCAGCACCGCTAGTGGCAGAGGACATTATCTTTTTTAACGGCCTTGGCGATGCGGTTGCCAAGGTATTCGGATTCTTGCGCCGGGAAGCCCGTGTGTTAGGGCCCTCGCCAGCTTATTCCACCCTGTCCTCCGCAGAAGCAGCCCACTCTGGCTACGATCACCTCACCTACCGGCTCGATCCGGAAAACAACTGGATGCCTGACCTGGAGGATGTGGAACTTAAGGTAAAATACAATGATGCCATTGCGGGGCTTTTGCTTATCAACCCTGACAATCCGACCAGTGCGGTGTATCCGGTTGAGGTGCTTACAAAACTTGTTGCCATTGCAAAAAAATATGGCCTTTTTATCATTGCCGATGAAACCTATGCAAATATTGTGTTTCCCGGCAATAAGACGGCTGCCCTTTCCCAGGTCATTGGGGATGTTCCGGGGCTAGCCCTCAGGTCTATTTCCAAGGAAGTGCCCTGGCCTGGAGCCCGTTCAGGCTGGATTGAAGTGTATAACAAAAATGTGGATCCCCAGTTTTCCCGTTATGTTCAGAGTCTTGTGGATTCCAAACGGCTCGAAGTCTGCTCCACCACCTTGCCCCAGCTATGTATTCCGGACATTATGGGGGACAGTCGCTATGCGACCCATCTTAAACGCCGAGCTCAGATGTTTGCCGAACGGGCCGACGAGGCAGAGGATGCTTTTGCTTCGGTTAGGGGCTTACGGCTCATAAAACCCCGGGGCGCCCTTTATGCAACGGCCCTCTTCGATACAAAACATTTCTTTGATGGGAAGGAAGCTATGAGGCGCCTGCCGGTAGCAGACAAGGGGCTCGAAGATTTTATAACCGAGCGAACTAAAAACGTAGCGCCGGACAAACGATTTGTGTATTGGCTGCTTGCTGCGACGGGTATTTGCGTGGTTCCTCTTTCCGGCTTTGTGAGCGAGCTCCCGGGCTTTCGTTTTACCCTTCTTGAACAGGATAAGAAGAAGCGTACATGGATCTATAAAACTCTGGCGGAAAAGGCGGAAGAATACCTCGGAAGTGTCTAGTTCCCTGGGCATTGCTTGATTACTTGGGGCCGACCTGGCTTATAAGGCGGATCCCGAGGCAGGTCGCCACGGCCCGTTCACGGTTCAAGGTCCCATCGTGGACCGGGTGGTTAAGGATTTCCGCAGGGCTATTCGATTTTCGAATAACTAAGCTTGTGGATCCGCCGCCATCGAGGAGTAGGCCATTCCAGGCTCCAAGCCCCAGTAGTATTTGGGCGCTTTCGTATTCCGTGGCTCCCACGCTGTCCAGGAGCCGGCCGTCCACGGCAAGGAGTATGAGTGTTGTGCCATCCCAGCTCACGCCTACGGCGCTGCGGGGGGCGCGGCTCGTTCTTCCTTTAAGCGGAATACCGTCCTTAAGGACTTGATAAAAGCCGCCCACCGCATAGCGTACAGACTCAGCGTCTAAAACGTTTAAAACGGCAGCCGGGCTATCCACTTTTCCGGCTATATGGATATCCGTTTGCGCCGCTATACGGGCAATCCCATCCATTCCAATAAGCAGTGCGCCAAAGGCGGGCGCTGGATCAGAGAATATGCGGCCCTCCTGTACCGCCAAACCTACAACGCGCCGCTCTTCTCCCTCCCGGTCAGAAACGGGGTCAAAGGGATTGGCGTTAAGGGCAGCTATACAGCCATATTGTTCTGCAAAACGGGATACCCTGATTGACGGTACAAATCCGTAGGCGAGCGGTTCAGGCCCTACTAGGATTTGGACTAAGGGGTTAGCCAGGTTTATCCTCACGGCCCAGAACGCGAGGGGCGGAAAGGAGATCCTTCCTGAGGTATATACGAGAGGCGCAGCGCTTAGATTGTCTGTATTTTTCGATCCCTGCGATTCTTCATGTTCTAAAACTTTCCAGACTATTGGGGGTACCGCTAATTCCCGGTCCCTATCCTGGCCTCTGAGTATATCAATACCGATGTGCACAGTAGCGCAGGAGGACATAATAAAAACAATAAGCAGTGCGCCTAAGAGGGCTGCTAGCAATTTAGTAAAAGCTGGTTTTTTCGTCGGTCTATCCTTTTCTTTGTATATTATAGCAATGGGTCTAGCAAAAACAATTACATGGGGGATATGCGGCATGGTGCTTCTTTCCTGTCAAAGTATGAAGGCAAATTTAGATATGAAGGGGCTAAAAGACTATGCCCGTTCAATTGAACTGATGTTGGACCGGGAACAATCTTTATTACCGGTATTCGAAAATTCAAAAGAGCCGGAGAAACAGGCCCAAAATGATATGGACCCAGCCGAACGGCAACCCTTAACCCGCTGGAAGCTGTCTTTGAGTGGAAAACCAGTTTTTGGTGAACGCCTGAAATTTCCTGCTCCCCAAGTGTCCCCACTGGGAGATAGCTATTTTTACTATTTTCATGCCCATAGAGAAGGAGCGAAAAAAGCAATCCTCTGGGCTCCAGGCTTTGGTGTATCGGATCTCGCATTTTTATTTATAAAGGAGTTTTTCCGGATAGAACTTGCCTCTGGATGGGACGTTTTGGTTTGGATCCCTCCCTATCATTTGGATCGGCAAATGCCGGGCAAAAAGGCAGGGGAAGGCCTTATTACTCCAGATCTCATAAATTTTCGGACTAATATGAATAGTGCGGTCCACGAACTAGGTCTGGGTCTCTCATGGCTTAGGAAGAAAGGATATGAACGGATAGGGGCTTGGGGCGGCAGCTTTGGCGCGGCAAGTCTCCTTCTTCTTTCCCAGCATGAAGACTTTGACCATATGGCATTGATGATTCCCCTTATAGATTGGAATACTATCTGGGATTCTCGTCCTTTTTTAGGGATCCGGCAACAGTTTACGTCCAAAGGGGTGGATCTACAAACGGTTGCATCAGTCTTTGCATCAGTAAGTCCCCGATATGCCAAGCTGCCAAAAATTCCTTCAGATAGAATTTTATTTCTTCTTGCCGATTATGATCAGCTTACTCCTTTAGATGTGAGCGAATCTTATGTCGCATCCTTAGGCTTTAGCGGCACCCAGGGACCAATAGTGCGCCGATTTAAGGAAAGCCACAGTACTATTTTGCTTAACCGAGAGGTATATGAAGAATATCGGAAGTTTTTAGAACGGATAGATAAGCCAGTTTCAGAAATCTCGGAGTTTTGAAAGCGTCTCAATAGGAGTAAATAAAAAAGGCCGTCCATTGGAGGACAGCCTTTATTGCTTAATATTCGGATTTACCCTTGCGGTTTTTCTTCATCAGCTTGCGCTGAATAGCCTTCTTTTTCCGGTTGAGGATGGTGGAAGGTTTCTCATAATATTCCCGCTTTTTGTATTCCCGGATGATGCCTTCTTTTTCGACCATCCGCTTAAACCGCTTGATCGCCTTTTCCAGCATCTCGTTGTCGTCTACAACAATATGGGCCACTGTATATCACCTCCCTTCCGCTGACCGGTCAGTATTATTTCCTAAGAACGGCACAATTTTACTTAAAATGCGATCCTTGTCAAGCGGTGCGGTTTGCACCATCAGATCCGGATCGGCAAACTCACCCTGAATGCGGAATTCCCAATGTAGATGCGGCCCCGTAGAAAGACCCGTGGAGCCGGATTTTCCAATTTCTGTTCCCATATCAATAAGTTCTCCTTCCTTTACCGAAAGGGAATCCATGTGGTAGTAAATAGAATAGACTGCGGGCGCATGCTGCAGTATGACCGTGTTGCCTGTAACAATGCGGAACCGTGCCATCTGAACCAGGGCCGGCGCAGTAGCGCGCACGACAGTTCCCTTCGGCACGCCAAAGTCGATGCCGCCGTGGATGGTCCGTTCTGAAGTGCCGTTCGAATATTGGTAAATCCGCCGGTCTCCGAAAAAGCTCGTCCTGCGATTTGAATCCACCGGCATAGTAAAGGTTCCCGTCGTATACAGACCCGGCTTTGTGGCAACGAGCAGTTTCCATAACTCTGCCGCTTCCTTGTCCTTCTGCGGGTCCGGTTTTGTCTTGATGTCCGTATTTGCAGGCCCCAAAGCTATGGTCTCAGCATTAAAAGCCCTTTTCTCAATTGATAATTGGAGCCGCGGCGGAAGTTTTATATCCAAGACACCGGGGATGTTATTGGCTCCTCCGGTGTCTGCTCGAATTTCGAGGTATGCCTTGCTGCCCTCATAGGTGTTCGGGATGACCAAAAGGGCAAGGTAAACCGTGTAGTCCGCGCCATCTGTTTGAGTTCGGTCGTAATAAAATAATGGGGCCGACAGCATCCCTTTGTTTTGTTCATTTAATAGCTGTACCCGGAAGGGAATAAGGTCCCCCGGCAGGGGTGCATTAGCCTTGGAGGATTCGCTGGGGGCAGGGCTTGATCCTTGAGGTTCCGGGAGGGCAAGGACGACTGTTACAGGAGATCCCGGACTTAGTTCATCCTGGAGAACCAGTGCCTTTGCTTCCCGGCTTTGGAATATGCCAGACCC
>JAIWNU010000024.1 GCA_020216655.1 Treponema sp.
AAGCAACACCGCGAGGAGGGGGAAAATCAATATAAAGAAAGATTTATAAAAGAGCTTTTCCTTCATCATTGTGGGCTATTTTGCTCCCAGGTCCCCGATCGTTTTATATCGGTAATGATGAGTTGGGGAGTCTCGTTTCCGTTAAAATAGTTTCTGTTTATCCGAAATACCATATCTACCGTATCGTTAAGGTCGAAGTCCCGCTTTACCTTTTCGGCGGCCTGCCAATACACCGCGGGCCATTTGTAGGACCCCGCATCGATGGTCAGTTTGACATGTTTCGCCTCGTTTTTACCCATAAGTGAAATATCGATAATCTTTAAGTTTTTGGCTAGGAAAATAAGGGGATTATTTTCTTCACCATAGGGTTCAAAGAGGTCAACGATATTTAAGAGGTCGCCTGTCATATATTTAAGCGGCAGTTCTGCATCAATCTGAACGAGCTCTTCGTCCTCAGAATCCTCAAGCTCCATTGTGGCAGCCACAAGCTTGAGGCGCTCCAAAAAGGCTTCCCAGTTCTGTTTGAGCATACTAAAGCCAGCGGCAAAATCGTGGCCTCCCCAGTCCAGGAAGAGGTCGGCACACTGGTCCAGCAGGGAACGCAGGTCGTAGCCCCGGCTTGACCTGAGAGAGCCGGTCACGGTGTGTTCGCCGTTAAAGGCCACGACGAGGGATGGAACCTTAAAGCGATTCACCATTTTACTTGCCATGATACCCGTGACGCCCCGGTGTATTTCGGGCCCAAAGGCAATAGCCAGTTTATTGGAATAGACTTCCATGCTTGCCTGGGCCATGGGTTCTACGATATTCCAGATTTCGCTGCCCAGTTTTTTTCGGTTTTCGTTCATTTCCAATATTTCATTGGCCAGCCGCTCCCGTTCACTGGGATTATCTTCTAAAAGCAGCTGTACCGCCCGGTCTGGTTTTCCCATGCGGCCCGCGGCGTTAATGACCGGACAGAGCTGCCAGGCCAGGTCAGACGCATTAAGATGCCTGCCCGCAAGGCCCTGCTTAAAGAGTAAATCCGACACGCCCGGCCGGGCCTTGGCTTCCATCGCTGCAAGGCCAGAGCGCACAATGATACGGTTTTCGTCCTTAAGGGGCATCAGGTCTGCAATAGTCCCTAGGGCCGCGAGCTGCAGGTCCTGCTGATCCTCCTCGCCGTACCAGGCCTCCCGTTTTTGGATAAAGGAGACAAATAGATTGATGAATACATCAAGCTCACTGGGGCTTTTGTCCGAATATTTTGCGATGCGGGATAGCTCTTTGATGCGGAGGAGACTTTTTCCCGCCACGGCGGGCAGCACCTTCGCAATTTCGGGGGCCACATCGAGCATGTAGACTTCCACGCCGGGGCCAAACATTTTTGCAAAGGCTTTCTTTTGGAGTGGCGCATCCCAGGTAAGAATTTGCTGATCCTTAAGGAAGGGGAGCAGCCGCGTTTGTTCCAGTTGTACCATCCCCGGGATAATCGTTTCGGTAAGCCGGCTCTGTTCTACCAGGTTGCGGAGCTGGACCGCCTCGACCACAAAGGCATCGTTGGTGGGCCGGGTGGTGAGAAGGCAGATGTTTTGTCCGTAGAGTTCGCTTTTTTGCGCAAAGCGGAGGGCCGAGACCAGCTTGTAGGTTACGCCGCAGCCGCAGAGGTCCCTGAACGGGTAGGGGGACTCTTTTAGCTTAGGATTGATGATAGCAAAGGCCTCCGGGAGTACATCCTGGGGATTATGGTGGTCCACCACAATCACATCGATGCCGAGTTCCCGGGCACGGCTGATTTCTTCGATGTTCGAAATACCGCAGTCCACGGTGATGATGAGGGTCCCGTAATCGGCGGCAAACTGTTCTACCGCTTCTTTCGAAAGGCCGTACGCATCATCTCCTAAGGGGACCTGCCAGCGAACATCGATGCCCATTTTTTCTAGATGCCGGACCAAAAGGCTCGTGCTGGTAATACCATCCACATCCCGATCTCCGAATACGAGGACCTTTTCTCCCTCTTCTTTGGCGGCCAGGATGCGTTCTACCGCATCCTCCATGCCTGAAAGCTGGAAGGGGTTTCGCAGGTGACGTACATCGGATTCCAAAAAATACCGAATATCTTCGCCTTTGGTAATGCCACGGCGGACCAGGATGGATGCAGCAAGGAGATCGCATCCATAGCGGCCCGCAATGTCTTTAACCTGATCGGGGGAGATTTCCTTTTTATACCAGTTCATGAAGAGGCAATTTCCTTAAGTATCAGTGTTCGGGGCGCTGGCTGGTTCTGTTGAATCTGCAGGGCCCCCAGTATGAGCGGTTTTGCATCCACAAGGCTCTGGGCCGATTTTCCCCAAACGGTCATAACCGGTTCTCCAGCTTTGACATAGTCCCCATAGCGCTTGTGAAATTGGATACCCGCGGTGGGGCTCACTGTATCTTCCGTGCGGTTCCGTCCTACCCCAAGGTGTACTCCAGCAAGTCCTATCTGGAATGCATCGATGTGGTGTATATAGCCAGATTCGGGAGCGGTAATCTGCATTACATGTTCAGACCGGTATTTTCCCCGCAATTCCAAGAGCTGCTCTGGGTTTCCTCCCTGGCTGCGAACATTGTCTAAAAAGAGCTCTCTAGGTTTGCCGCTTGCCAGGGCCTCTTCGCAGCGTTTGCGTCCTTCTGCTGCGGTTTTGGCTTTTCCTCCCAGTACAACCATGCGGGCTGCGAGTTCCAATGTTACTTCCATAAGGTCCGCAGGCCCCTTGCCTTCTAAACAATCGAGGGATTCTTCCACCTCTAGGAAATTGCCCATCATATTTCCCAGGGGCTCATTCATGTCGGTAAGAAGGGCTATTATTTTCTTACCCATGGCGGCTCCTGTGCTGACCAGGGATCGGGCGAGCTTTTCCCCCTCCGCAGGGTCCTTCATGAATGCGCCGGAGCCGAATTTAACATCGAATACGAGCCCTTCAGCCCCTTCGGCAACTTTTTTGGATAGGATGCTGGCGGTAATGAGGGGGATCGATTCTACGGTGGCGGTAACATCCCGGAGGGCGTAAAGGAGCCGATCAGCGGGGACTATTTCTTTAGTCTGGCCCGTCATGGCAAAGCCGTCCTTTTTAATAATCGAACGGAATTCTTCCACGCTGAGATTGGTGTGGTATCCGGGAATGGATTCAAGTTTATCCAGGGTGCCGCCGGTATGTCCCAAAGCTCGGCCGGACATCATGGGGTCCCTAATACCGAGGCTTGCGACAAGGGGAGCCAGTATGAGGCTGGTCTTGTCTCCCACACCGCCGGTGGAATGTTTGTCTATAAAGGGGCCGGGAATGCCTGAAAGATCGATTACTTTGCCCGATTTAAGCATGACTTCGGTAAGCACACCTGTTTCGGCTGGTGTCATCCCCTGAAAAAAGACTGCCATGGCCCAGGCGGATACTTGGTAATCCGGAATGGTACCTGCCACATAGCCGCCAATCAGAAATTCAATTTCATCCCGTGTAAGTTCCTGTCCGGAACGTTTTTTCATGATAATGTCTACAGCTCTCATAGGTAACTCCTTCTGCTGTTAAGTGTATCCCCATAACTGATAGGGCGGGAAAGGGCCTGTTGCAGCAACTCGGTTCCCAGCCGCTGTACCTGAGCCAAGGTTTGCTCATCAACACGGTAGCGCTCCACCTGGCTCGCGGGTAATTCCAGTATTCTTGCTACCCATCGCCGGCCTCCACCGTTGATCGGAAAAAGCCGTTCCCGTTCAGTCCGCTGTATGGGTTCCCCACAGGAACTGCAGTAAGCCTGCTGTTCGAGGGAAGAGTACCATACTACTTCATCGGGGCGGACGTTGCAAGCACAATTTTGGCAGTGCTCCAGTTCTGGCAGCAGGCCGAGCACTTTAAGCCAGTTCCAGATAAAATAGGTTACGATTACAGGTATGCCAGCTTCTTGTATGGTACTGAGCGTCTCGAGGGTTTCCGAAAGAAGCGTGAATGCTTCCTGCCAGGGTCCTCCGCTGCCCTGGCTTGCCAAGACTATTTCGAGCAGGGCGGAGCCTGCCATAAGATGAGCATAGGATTCCCGCAGCGCAGGCCGCCAATGGCGAACATCAAAATCGGTAATTTTTTTGGTGTTTCTCACAGGGTCCTCGTAATACCATAGGATTCCTTCATGAAAGGGTGAAACATAGGCTCTGAGCTTGCTTTTGGGGCCTCCAAAAAGGGTGGCTTTAAGAATTCCTTCTTCCCTGGATAAGAATACCGCTTCCCGGTTTTGTTCCCCGCTTTGCCGCACCTGAAGTACCAGGGCGGTACAGGTTTTGCTTCTGCTCATGGTGGGTGCATCCTACAGGTCGAGGGCAAAAACCTTGCTTTTCCGTTCCTGGTTATAAACCTTTCGTTTTTTTTCGGGGAGCTGTTCCACCGGAATTTCTCGGAAGCCAAGATATTCAAACCAGTCATGGGTTCTGGTGGTAAGTACAAAGACTCGGCGGAAATTGCGCTTTCTGGCCCGGTCTATCAAGTAGCCCACAATCCTTCGGCCCAAGCCTAAATCGGTATATTGTGGATCCGTGGCAAGGGCTGCTATTTCTCCCTGGTCTTCTCCCCAGTCATGGAGGGCTCCGCAGGCATGGACCGAACCGTCCACCTCGTACACCACATAATCGTCTTTCTTTTCGAGGATCTGTTCTGCGTTTCGTTGTATCAGTATGCCCTTTTCCATAAGGGGCCCCATAAGCCTTAAGACTTCCGTAATATCCGCAGGTTTAAGCGGTCTGATCGATTCGTATTCGTCGGCATAGACCATGGTACCGACCCCCAGGTTGGAGAAGAGTTCCCGCAGCACCGCCCCTTCTTCCCTGCTGTCTACAATATGAACCCGTTCCACGCCGAGACGGCAGGCCCGGATGGCCAGGGCCAATTCTTTAAGTGCCGGTTCATTGGCTTGTTCCGGGTTGAGCTTGAGTATTTCCTCCGCTTCCTGGGGAGTAAGCCGGGCAAGCCTGCCAGAAGCCCCTGAATAGACCGATTCTGGAATCCTGCACTGTTCGCTTGTTATACCGGAACGGTTAGACACGATAAAAAATTTTACCGCCCTTAAGGCTTCGCAGGCAGCAAGGGCGATTTCATCGCTCGGAAGGTTGTAAGGCTTACCTGCAGGGCTCCATCCGATGCAGGGTAGAATCGGCACCATGCCAAGATCCATCAATTTTTTTAAGCTTTCCGCCTGTATCTTATCGACCATGCCTGAATGGGCAAAGTCTATACCATTTACAACGCCAATTCCCCGGGCTCGTACAAAGTTTCCGATGACCGCGTCGACACGGCTCGCTGAAAGCTCGGTCATATAACGGGTGGCTACTTCAAAGGCAGCCATTTTTACAAAGGGAATAGCTGCTTCGGTGGTGATTCTCACCGGCCCCTCATAGGATGATTCAATATCATATTCTTTTAACACCGCATCGATCCATTCCTTAGCCCCCGGGACAATGACGATACGGATCCCTGTTTGAGCAAGCAGGGCAAGATCTTTCATGAGGTACTTGAACTGCCGGTCTTCGGTAACCGGAAAATCGATTTTAAACACCATGGTGGTGCCATCAAAACGGCTCTGGTAATAAAAGGCTTCCCGTATCAGGTCCACCTGGCTCCGGTTTTGTTCATCCATAGTGTCTATTGTAAAGGGAAATAATGAAAAAAGAAAAGCCGTAGATTGCAACTTTATGGTATATTATTAGTGTGCATCGTACAATATTTCTTTCGTTAATTAATGTATTAACCTCTCTTTATAGCCGTGGTCCTCTGAGGCGCACCCTTCTTGCAACTGCATCAGTTCTGTTGGTTATCATTTTTGGATTTTCCTGGTTTTTTACTGCCCGCAGTTTGCAAAATGTCTCAGAGAAGAGCCTGAATGATTTAGCAGAACGTACATCTCGGATCGTTTTTGAAGAATTTTCTAGCCATATTGCAAACCATGAAAGTTTGATTAAAATAAACAAAATTGTTTTCGAAGAGGCTTCTTCTTTTCATTATGATGATTTCTTACCCCTTCTTAAGAAGGAGCTGCTTGCTTTTCCCTGTGTGCATATCGTATCCGCTGGTTTTTCAGATGGGTCATATATAGAAGCCCAGCGTTTGGAAGATGGAACCATTCGGTATGGTAAAGCAGGAAAAGAAACGGGTGGAGATCTTGTGTGGTATACTGCTTATGAGGATGGCACTCTCAAAGAAGTAGACCGCAGAAAATCCTACGATCCCCGGACAAGACCCTGGTATGTGAATGCCCTTGCTGCGGGGGCTTTAAGTTTTTCTGATCCCTTTACCGTTCTGTCGACGGGGAATCAGGTGATAGCAGCTTCAATTCCCTTTTATACTAAAAACGGCACTATCCACGGGGTGATCAGCATTGATTTCTTGTTAAACGATCTGGCACAGACCATTGCAAATCTCGCTCAAGAATATCAGGGGTATGTGGCAATAAGAGATGTTAATGGAAATCTTATTTTTAGCTCCGATTGGAATCAGCAAACAGAGGATTGGCCCTTGCCTCCTATGTATGAATCGGGCAAGACTATGGTGTTCAAGGGAATCCCCTATCGGGTACTCACTCATCATTATGGGTATACGGGGACGCCTTCATGGTTTGTCACTATAGCCTTGCCTGAAAACGCCTTTCGGGCCGAACTTTATCGAAATATGGTAAACATGACCATATTGTATATTATTGCTTTCCTTGTATTTGCCGTTCTTATATATGGGGTAGTGGTGGCAGTTGATACCCCTATCCGCAATTTCACAAGGCTGGTGAGCCGCCTGAGCCTTGAAGCCTGGTTTACCCTCGATTTTTCCCCCGAAGAAGATCAGATGCTTAAAACTATAGCGCTGCGAAGGAACGAGCTGGGATCCCTTGCCAGGTCTTTTGAAAACCTGCTTGAAAAATTGCGTGATACCATGGATTCCTTAAAACAATCTCTTGCAGATAAGGATGTGCTTTTAAAAGAGGTTCATCACCGGGTTAAGAACAACCTCCAGGTAATCGCGAGTCTTATTCATTTGGAAGCAGACAAATGGGACCAGGAACCCTTCCAAGCTGTTTTATTTGAGCTGGAAGAAAAGGTCTATGCCATGTCCATGGTGCATGAAACGGTATATACTTCCAATTCATTCAGTTTGGTTCCCATGTCAGCCTATCTTGAACGGCTTGCTCACAGTCTGGAATCCTACCATTCGCTGCTGATACCGATTTTCATTGAAACCGATGCGGATAATGTATCCCTGCCTTTGGATAGGGCCATTACCTGCGCCCTCATTATTGTGGAATTAGCAACCAATTCCTTTAAGTATGCCTTTGACGGAAAAACCGAAGGCCGCATTACTATTATTTTAAAAGAACAGGGTGATGAATATCTTTTAGCGGTAGAGGATAATGGCTGCGGTTTTGAGGCGGCCGATAAGGAACGAGTCACTGAAGGAACGGGCGCAGGGAGCCTCATAACCCAGGCTCTTACATCCCAAATTAAAGGAACCATGAAGCTTCATACGGGGCCAGAAGGGACACGGGTAGAAATCCGATTCCCCAAATAATAGGGAAGTGCCCGCTGCTGAGTTCCCCGATATGGTATTGTTCTGAGGGTAACAAGTTCCTGAATTTATGAGCCTTATTTTTGTTGTTTTACCCGAAAATTCGTTCTCTTTAGCCGCTTTTCTTGCCTTTTTGCCAGAAAATAAGCATATTTTAGGCTAAAGGCTGCGATTTTATCGGCAGCTTATCGGTGTAATGTAATTACATTCATATAAGAGGTTTTATATGTCAGAACAGGGTATTATTCCTATTGATCAGATACTTCCGAACAAATTGTACCTGGTAGCCCTCATGGGTAGACCCATTTTCCCCGGTATTTTTACGCCTATTATGATCGGTAACCCCGCTGACGTTAAGGTGGTGGATGAAGCGCTGGCAGGGGATGGCCTTATAGGCCTTGTGATGCTGCAAAATGAGAGCGAAAACCCCACTATCGATGACCTGTACAAGTTTGGAACGGTCGCCAAGATTGTAAAAAAGATAAACCTTCCTGATGGGGGGGTGAATATTTTTATCTCCACCCTTAAGCGGTTCCGTATAAAGAAAACGCTCAATGCTTCGAACCCGATCGTGGCGGCGGTAGAATATCTTGAGGACGAAGAGGATGATACCAGCGAGGTCAAGGCTCTGACCCGGGCCCTGATCAGCGAAATGAAACAGGTTTCGGAAAATAATCCCCTCTTTTCCGAAGAAATGCGGCTTAACATGATCAATATTGATCATCCTGGGAAAATCGCCGACTTTATCGCCAGCATTCTTAATATCGATAAGACCGAACAGCAGCGTATTCTGGAAATACTCAATGTCCGTAAACGCATGGAACAGGTGCTGGTGTTCATCAAAAAAGAACAGGAACTCTTAAAGATCCAGAAGAAGATCCAAAAGGAAATAAACGAAAAAATAGAAAAGAGCCAGCGGGAATATTTCCTCAGGGAAGAGCTTAAGGCTATTAAAAACGAGCTCGGCATGACGACCGACGCAAAAAGCAGCGAGTACCAGAAATTCCGGGACAAACTGAATGAAATTCACCTCGATGATGAGGTCCGGGAAGCGGTGGAGCAGGAGCTTGAAAAATTTAGCCTTATGGATCCCAACTCCAGCGAGTTTATCGTGACCCGGAACTATCTGGATACCATCGTAAACCTGCCCTGGGATAAGGAAAGCAATACGGAACTCGATATGGACTATGCCCGCAAGGTTCTGGAAGAAGACCACTACGGACTCAAGGATGTAAAGGACCGTATCATGGAATTCCTTGCGGTCCGCAAGCTCCGGAACGATACCAAAGGTTCAATCCTCTGCCTTGTGGGGCCCCCCGGAGTTGGTAAGACCAGCGTCGGCCGGTCCATAGCCCGGGCTTTGGGCAAGCAATTTTTCCGTTTCTCCGTCGGCGGTATGCGGGATGAGGCTGAGATAAAGGGCCACCGGCGGACCTATGTGGGGGCCATGCCGGGTAAAATAATCCAGGGACTCAAGCTCGTAAAAACCAAAGATCCGGTTTTCATGATTGATGAGATAGATAAAATGGGCTCAAGCTACCAGGGAGACCCTTCGAGCGCCCTCCTTGAAGTATTGGACCCTGAACAAAACTATGCTTTCCGGGATCACTATCTTGACCTTCCCTTTGATGTATCCCATGTGTTCTTTATTGTCACCGCCAATACGCTCGATACTATCCCGGGCCCCCTCCTTGACCGTATGGAAGTAATTCAGATTCCCGGTTATATCGATATCGAAAAACTCGAAATAGCCAAACAGTACCTGATTCCCAAGAGCCTCGAAAAGAACGGCCTGCAGCCGAACCAGGTCCGCTACACCCGGGATGCGCTGCTCTTTATCGCCAACGGGTACGCCCGTGAGGCGGGGGTCCGCAACTTTGAAAAAAACCTGGACAAAATTCACCGAAAACTGGCTAAGCATATTTTGGAAACCCTCCCTGAATATGCTGAACGGCTCGCCCGGCATTACGGTGCACAAAAACGAGAAGAAGTGATGAATTATATTAAAAAGGCAGCACAGGTTATCGATGAATCGAATATATCAGAAGGTCCTGGAGAGATTTTTGATAAAATTGGGGCTGCCATGAAAAATCCCCCTGCGGAACCGCCAAAAAAGAAACGGCCTGCCATAAAACTGCAGGAAAACGAAAAATTTGTCATCGATAAGGCGGCGGTTGAAAAATACCTCGGGAAGCCCATCTTTGCAGAAGAAGAGGTAAAACGGGCTGATAGACCCGGTATGGCCGTGGGCCTTGCCTGGACCAGCATGGGCGGCGACACCCTTATTATCGAAGCGGTTGCAACTCCCGGAAAGGAGGGCCTCACCCTGACAGGAAAAATGGGAGATGTGATGAAAGAAAGCGCGACCATTGCCTATACCTATACGCGAAAGCTTGTGGCGGAAAAATATGGCATCGGTCAGGAATGGTTTGAAAAAAATCACATCCACCTGC
>JAIWNU010000025.1 GCA_020216655.1 Treponema sp.
ACTTTTGACACATCTCTATTTCCATATCTTACCGCTGAATTAGGCGGAGGTCTTCAAGTAACGCGACATCGGAGGCCGGTCGCAACAGCTCAAGATATCGGTGCTATGACGCTCTCAAAATTGGGGAGCGGTGTAAATCTATTGGGTTATTATATGTATCACGGGGGGACTAATCCAAAAGGTAAGTTAAGCAGCCTCCATGAATCTCGGGCTACGGGATCAATAAATGATGTCCCAGAGCTCTCCTATGATTTTCGTGCTCCAATTCGTGAATATGGTCAAATATCTGACACATATCGAGAAATAAAACTGTTTTCATATTTTGTTCATGATTTTGGCGAAGACCTCTGCAGAATGCCTGCAATAATTCCAGAAAAGAACCCGTTCAATCCCAAAGATTCTAAAGCGATTCGTTATTCATGGAGGATTCAGAACGGTTCGGGCTATCTCTTTGTAAATAATTATCAACGGCGTCAAATACAGTCAAATCATACACAGGTTGTATTTACAGCACCTGTTCATACAGATGATGGCAAAGATATTCGCTTCCCTCCTCTTGATATTAAAAACGGAGACTATTTTTTCCTCCCCTTTGGTATACAGGTAGGAGACGCGTTTTTAGAAACAGCCCTGGTAACACCGCTCTGTATTATTTCCGGCAACAGTGTGGATGATAAAACGAGAAGCAAACTAACTTGGATATTTTATACTAGTTTTACTTATGCGGAAGAGCTCTTGCAAAGAGACCTGCTCGATGATTTATTTCAATTTAAAAATGGATTCTGGCCTACAACGGTAAATATAGTAACATTGAAAAGAAAAGAAGCCCTGAACCTATGGAAATTCAGGGATACCTTTATTATTGATGAATCTGTTTTGCTAGAAGATGGAGAAAACATATTCCGATATACTAGAAAACCCGGCCCTCATATTGAATATCATCCCATTGATGAATCAAAATTTACAAAGAACAAGCAATCCTTTCGGCATTGGAAAATACAAATTCCACAATGGGCTGGGGAAGACTTGTTTCTTACAATTTCATGGGAAGGAGATGTAGCTCGGCTTTATGAGGATGAAGAACTCCTTGCCGATGATTTCTACACCGGAAAAGGTCATCAATGGGAAATAGGACTCAAGCGATTCGGTCATGGAAAAAGTCATGAATTGATTTTGGAAATTGAACCGCTCTATAAGAATACTCCTGTTTTTCTTGAAACTTGGCCTCATTTCCAGGAAGGGATAGTTTGTGCCTGCAGTTCGATACATTCAGAAATAGAAGAGAAACAGCAATTATAGTAAAGGATGCCGGATGAAAGATACAATCCTGTATCATCCGGCGAATAATCTGTCCCTAATCTTTTCAGTTTTTTCTACTCATCCGCAAGCGCCTGATCCAGGTCTGCTAGTATATCCTTAATGTTTTCCAAACCAATAGAAAGCCGTACAAGGTCTGGAGTAACTCCCGCTGCCTGTTGCTGCTCTTCGGAAAGCTGGGAGTGGGAGGTGCTTGCGGGATGCAGGGCCAGGGACTTGGCGTCCCCCACATTTGCAAGGTGTGAAAAAAGCTTGAGCTTATTGATGAAGCGCTCGCCGGCTGCTTTCCCGCCCTTTACGCCAAAGACTACCATGCCTCCGTATCCCTTAGTTAGGTACTTCTTAGCGATTTCGTGGCTTGGATCATCTTTCAGACCAGGATATCGAACCCAGGAAACCGACTTGTGGCGCTGCAAAAATTCTGCAACTTCCAACGCGTTGGAACAGTGGCGGGCCATTCTCAGTGGCAGGGTCTCTAAGCCTTGAATAAAGAGCCAGGCGTTGTCCGGTGAAAGGCATGCCCCCAGATTCCGCAGCGGTACGGTCCTAAAGCGCAGGGCAAAGGCGATTTTTTTAAGCTCCGCTGGAAGGTCCAGCGCCCATCTGAGCCCATGGTAGTTCTTGTCCGGCTGGGTAAAAAGTGTAAATTTGGGATCCGACCAGTCAAAGGTTCCTGCATCGGTTACGATGCCGCCAATCGCGGTTCCATGACCTCCCATCCATTTGGTAAGGGAATTGATGACGATATCTGCACCATGTTCAATGGTTCGCAGTAGGTAAGGGCTTGTAAAGGTCCCGTCTACCACAAGGGGAAGCCCGTGAGAGTGGGCGATTCCTGCGATCTCTTTGAGGTCTGCCACATCAAGCGAGGGGTTCCCGATAGTTTCTACATACAGGAGCTTAGTTTTTTCAGTGATTGCCTTTTCAAAACTTGATAGATCATGAATATCTGCCCAGCGGGTCTGTATTCCAAGATCTGGCAGTATGGCGTCGAACATGGTATAGGTTCCGCCATACAGGTTGCTTGCGGACACAATTTCATCACCTGCGCGGGCTATGGTTATTATCGTATTAAAAATTGCTGCGGTTCCAGAGGCCACAGAGACAGAGGCTGCGCCGCCTTCCAGCTCGCTTACCATGGCTTCCAGCATATCGTTGGTTGGATTCCCCAGCCGGGAATAGATGTTGCCAAACTCTTTAAGGGCAAAGAGATTTGCCGCATGTTCGGTATTTTTGAACACAAAAGAACTGGTCCGATACACCGCCGGGGCTCGAGAAAGGGTGGTGGGATCCGGTTTCTGTCCGCCATGGACAGCCACAGTATCAAAGTAGTATTTCTGTTCTTCTGCTAGAGCCATTGGTACCCTCCTGGTTATAGTTTACTATAATAGTAAGACATATTGCATTGCCATGAAAAGGGGGATCAAATAAAAATGCAACAAAAATGTGATAAATTTGTCTATAATTAACGATATGGCCCACTCAACCCATGATGACACTTTTTATTCCCTGGATAACAGCGCCATATTCATGGCCGCCATTGCGGGGGCTTCAGGACCCTTCGTGTTCCGGTTTTATTGCGAATTGGATAATCCCGTTTTTGTTCCCGCCCTTCAGGATGCGGTAAATGCTCTTTTCCCCCGCTTCCCCTATCTTTTTGTGCGGCTCAGAAGCGGTGTTTTCTGGTATTATCTCGATCCTGTGTCTAAGCCGCCCCGTGTCGAAAAAGAAACTGCCTATCCCTGCGGCCCCCTTCCTCAGGGAGGAGACCGGCCTGCTCTACGTGTTTTTGCCTATGGCCGCCGTATTGCGGTCGAATTCCACCATGTGGTAACCGACGGAACCGGTGCCATTGCGTTTATGAGGGCTCTGATTACTGAATACCTTCGAAATATAGGTATCGGTTTAGAGCTTTCCGATGCAGATCTTGCATCCTTCGGCATCAAACATCCTCGAGAGCAGGTGGATGCCGGCGAATCAGAAGATGGATATAATAAATATTTTAGACCCAGTGCGACCGTCCCGGATAAAACAGGACAAGCTTTTCTTATTCCCGGCCGCCGTATGTTTACAGCCTATCGGGAAACATTAGGTTCTATGGATGTACGGCAGGTGCTGGATGTAGCAAAAAAATATAAAGTGACCCTTACAGAGTTTCTTTCCGCAATCCATCTTGAGGTTCTGCAGGATATGTATGAATCCTTGGATCGGAAAGCTCAAAAAAGGGCAAAAAAAGTTATATCTATTCAGGTACCGGTTAATCTCAGAAAGATTTATCCTTCTCAATCTTTACGGAATTTTTTCCTTTTTGTTGCTCCCTATATTGATGTACGGCTTGGACATTGGAGCTTTGAGGAAATACTGCGGCGGGTTCATCACCAAATGCAGCTTGGTCTTGAAGATAAAGAACTGGTCCGGCAGCTTAAACGAAATGTGGGGGGCGAACGGAACCCCTTTGGTAAAATTGTCTTTTTACCGATTAAGACCCTGGTGCTCCGCATTATCAATGCGGTGATTGGCGTCGGCGCCTATTCCGGTTCCCTTTCCAATGTTGGTATAGTAGAAATGCCAGAGACCCTTGCGGCTCATATAGTCCGCTTTAGCTTTATACCATCCCGAGCACGGACCACCGGAGCCAATGTGGGGGTCCTTACCTGGCAAAACAGGCTGTACATCAATATTGGGAGCATGGTCCATGAAAGGGATTTTGAACGCAGGTTTTTTACCAAACTTTCATCCTTTGGAATTGATGTATTTGTCATGAGCAGTGATCCAATTTCAAAAGTCGGTTACTTTTGAAATTGGCTTTGCGATTGCTTGCGGATGCGTGCGGTTTCTTTAAAATCCCACGCATCCGCTGCGCCAAACCGCGGTTTTATTAGGTAGCTCTTTCAAAACTCCCTGAGTTTTGAAAGAGCTTTCAGTGAGAATGAAGGAGATACAAAGCTATGAGACATTGTGCTTTTTGTGCTGTAAATGTTCGGGAAACCGATGAGCGCTGTCCTCTGTGCGGAAAACCCACGATAGAAGGAGAATTGCAGCGCAGCGAAGCCCTGCATGCGCCGGGCGCAACGGATTATCCATCATCAAAAAATAAATTAGAAAAACAAACCGAACAGGAAACTGAGTCTCGGGATGTGAGGGTGAGTAAAAAGCTGGCAGTGGAGCTTATTTCGGTCTTTTTTGGCATCGCATTGGTGGTAACCATTTTGGCTAACCTTTTTGCTGAACATCGGCTTTCCTGGTCCCTCTATGCAGGGGTGGGAATTCTCATGTTATGGCTCATCATCTGTATTCCTCTTATTCTTAAAAAGTATCCCTGGGTTATATTTGCAATTCTCGGGCCGAGTATTCCTCTTCTTATCTTTGTTCTTGATGTATTGGATGGCCGCATTACCTGGTTCCTTGGCTATGGGCTGCCCATTACGCTGCTCGTTGAATTTTCCGTTACATTGGGAGCCCTGTTTATAGGTATTTCGCGAAGAAAGGGCTTAAACGTCTTTGCAATCCTTTTGTTAGCCACAAGTTTTCTCTGTCTCGGCCTGGAATTTGTCATCGATCTTAATGTACAGCACCGGCTCTCCCTTGACTGGTCAGTTATAGTTGCCTTTGTGTGCGTCCCGATGGCAGGACTCCTCTTTTACCTCCATTACAGGATTATGAAGAAGGCATCCCTGCGAAAGCTGTTCCGTATCTGAAGCTGGCTATTGAACCGATGTGCATATTCTTGCTTCCCTTGCATTATAGGCCTTTCATCGGGTACAATCCTGCGAGGAGTACTGAATGCTGGAACGGATGCGCAACATCGGCATAATGGCCCATATCGATGCCGGAAAAACAACAACTACCGAACGGATCCTCTATTATACCGGAAAAAGTCATCGTATTGGCGAGGTTGATGATGGGGAAGCCATTATGGACTGGATGGAACAGGAACAGGAACGGGGAATTACCATCCAGAGCGCGGCAACTACCACTTATTGGAAAGACCATCAAATTAACATTATAGATACCCCTGGACACGTGGATTTTACCGCCGAAGTTGAGCGATCCCTCAGGGTCCTCGATGGGGCTATCTGTATTTTCTGCGCGGTGAGCGGGGTGGAGCCCCAAACCGAAACGGTATGGCATCAGGCAGACCGATATCGGGTTCCCCGTATCGGCTATATCAATAAAATGGACCGGATGGGGGCTGATTTTTATCAGGTTTTAGATGATATAAAGGCCAAGCTGGGTGCTCAAGCGGTGCCCATACAGCTCCCAATTGGCAGAGAAAGTGCGTTCGAAGGTGTTATCGATCTTCTTGAAATGCGTGAAATCCGCTGGGATGCATCTACCGATGGTGAAAAGATGCTTTTCAGTCCCATTGCGAATGAATCGCTTGGAGAAGCTCAGGAATGGCGGGAAAAATTGATCGATGCTCTTTCATCTTACTCTGAGGCTATTACCGACCTGTATCTGAACGGTCAAGATATTCCCCTGGATCTTATAAAAAAAGAACTGCGGAAAGCGGTTATTCAGCATAAAGTAGTTCCCGTTCTCTGTGGTGCATCCCGAAGGAATATGGGCGTCCAGCCCCTGATCGATGCGGTTGTGGATTTCCTGCCAGCCCCGGACGAGGTAGGCCCTGCAGTGGGTCATCATCTTAAAAAAGAAGAAGAGGTTCAAGTCTCCTGCGATCCCAAAGGTACACCCCTGGGCTTGGTCTTTAAAATTCAATACGACCGTGAGGCGGGAAGTCTCTGCTATGTCCGTATGTATTCGGGCAGTTTTAAGCCCGGCACTGTGGTCTTTAACGTAGGAAAGAAAAAACGCGAACGGGCGAACCGTATTTTAAGAATGCACTCTAATAAAAGCGAACCCATGGATGTGCTTTCGGCCGGTGATATCGGCGTGATTATAGGGATGAAAGAAGCTCAGACCGGCGACACGATCGGCAGCGAAGGCTGGCCGGTGGTGCTTGAAAAAATGCATTTCCCCGAACCGGTTATATCCGTCGCCATTGAACCGAAAAGTATTTCCGAACAGGATAAGCTGCGGGAAGTGCTTGGTATACTTGCCAAAGAGGATCCCACCTTTACTACCAAGGAAAATGAAGAAACGGGACAGCTCATCATATCCGGTATGGGTGAATTGCACCTCGACGTACTGGTAACCCGTATCCTAAAAGAATACAATGTGGGGGCCAAGGTTGGTAATCCCCAGGTTACCTACCGGGAATCGATTGCAAAAACAGTAGAGCATACCCAGCAATTCTCCCGGGTCTTGGCCGGAAAAGAGCATGAGGCCACATTGACCCTCCGGGTAGAAGGACTTCCTCGAGGTTCCGGAAACCGCTATACCTGTGCGGCCAAAAAGAGTAAGGCGCCGGAAGAGATATTTGATGCAATTGAACGGGGCATTAACGCAGCATTCCCTTCGGGAATCGTTATGGGATACCCCTGTATCGATATTGGTGTTACCCTGCTTGACCTGGAATACTCTGAACTAACCGGATCGGAATTTGCCTTCGAGGCCTGCGCAAGTATGGGCTTTGACGAAGCATGCAGGAACGCAGATCCCTTCTTGCTGGAACCGATTATGGCCGTTACCCTGATATCGCCTAAGGAATTTGTCGGAGATGTGATTAGTCTTATTATTCAGCGCGGCGGAATTGTTCACAGTATGGATTCTAAGGCCACGGTGGACCATGTCAAAGCCCAGGCGCCCATGGCAAAAATGTTCGGTTTTATGACGGCCCTCCGATCTGTCAGTCAGGGCCGGGCAACCTTTTCTATGGAATTTTCCCATTTCGAAAAAAAACAGGGATAGGTGCTTACTGTCCCGGACCGTATGTCCGGGGCGGTATATTTAATCAAGGCGAAATAGTTTTCTGAAAAATGAGGAAATTGCCATCCATATCCTGCGAAAAAAGCCTGGGTTGCGCAGTTTTCTGATTCGTTTTAAGGCTGTTTGAACTTCTTCGTCATTCAAATCTTGGCGCTGCAGGTTTTCTTCTAGTTCTAGTTCCAGCTTTGCTAGCTCATCTGTCGCATCAATAATCTGGGCATTAATGGTACGCCAGCCCAGTATTTTTGCGGCTTCCAGCCTGCGGCGGCCAGATATAAGCACATTTTTTTTATTGATAAGTATGGGCTGGATCTGCCCATACCGCTTAAGACTTTCGGCTAGTGCATTTACATTCCCTAAATCCTTTCGGATCCGCTTTTTTATTTTTATATCCTCAAGGGGTATCTGCATATTCTGCTTCTTAATCCAGTAAAGGATTGTAGTCCTGATTCATTGGATTAGTCGGTACATTGCCCTGGTTATTGTTTTTGGGGGCAGAATTATCCGCAGGTTTTTGTGATGGCAATGAATCAAGATTCAAAGTGGGCATTTTAAGCCTGTTTTGCAGCTCCGTATCATCAATATGTAACGTATCCTGCATCATTATATCCAGAGCCCGCTGTGTGTATTGGCTTCCTGCGTCATGAATGTCACAGTATTTCTGCGGCTGCGTACCTTCCAAAAAGGTGAGGGTAATAGTACCTTCGTTACAGTAGGACGTGGGTAAGAGTCCCGATTTAGCGCAGACCGTCACATCTATAAGTCCAGTGGTGGGACGGACAAAATCCTTCATGGGAAGATCTCGGTGAACTTCCCTCATGTAATTTGCCCATACTGGTCCTGCAATTGTGGCACCAGTCTGGGTAACCCCCAGGGAGTTGCCCGGTTTGTCAAAACCAAACCAGACGGCAGTTGTATAATACGGTGTATATCCCACGGTCCATGCATCAGCCCAGTTTTGGGTAGTACCGGTCTTTCCCGCAGCGGGGATCGTATATTTTTTCCCTTTGCTGTCCGTATAGGTGAATTTTGTACCGTAGCCAGATGCATAGGCCAAAGTACCGCTCTGTATAGTTTTTTGCAGCAGGCTTGTCATGACATAGGCTGTCTGCGGGCTAATGAGCTGGATTGATGAACCTTTTCGTTTTTGTTGCAGCCGCAGTTCCTTTTCAGGATCCAGGAATATTTTCCCGTTTCTGTCCTCCACCTGTAATATGGCTATGGGCGTGACTTCCTTCCCCTGGTTGGCAAATACCGCAAAGGCCCGGGCCATTTGAATGGGGGCTACACTGATGACCCCGAGTCCCAGGGGATACAGGCGGGGAAAGGTTTTTCGCTTTTCTTCAGGATCCGTGATACCCAGGAGCAAAGCAGCCCGGTCAATGGCTGCATCAAAACCTATACCGTCAAGTATTTTCAGTGAAGGTACGTTCATCGACTGTGCGAGGGCGTACCATAGAAGCACCGGGCCCTTCCATTCACCCTTATAGTTTAAAGGAATATAGGGAGTACCATTTTCATTATAAAAGACAACCGGAGAATCATAAATAAGAGAAGCTGGGGTATACTTTCGGGAATCGATGGCTGCTGAATAATAGAGGGGCTTAAAGGAGCTACCGGGCATTATTTTCCCTTGCACAGCTCGGATCAGCTGGTTGCTCTGATCGTATTTAGAGCCGCCGATCATAGCTTTTATATAACCCGTTTCGTTTTCTATGGAAACGAGGGCCCCTTCTACGGTATTTTTTTCCGCAATGGTTTTTAATTTCCCGTAGGCTGTATTGGTAATGATTTTTACATCCTGCATATTGAATAGAAGCGCTGCCACGTCCAGTACCGGATTTAAGCGTTTTACATACCGATCAAGGGCTTTTTGAGCATTTTTAGAGTCCGATGTGGCATGAATTTCATCTATCCCAAAGGCGAGTGACAAAAGATCGATGATAGGAACATAGAGGGCTTCGGCCTTGTCGAGTCTTGTAGAAATAGTTTTTTTGTATTCTTCATTTGCCTGGGCGAGTCCTACCGCCATTTGGCGATCCGCAGCGGCTTGAAAATCCAGGTCCAGGGTGGTTTTTACCGTAAAGCCATCCTTATAGATATCCAATGAACCGTAGAGCATGTTTTCAAGCTGGCGCCGCACATATTCGCTGAACCAGGGAGCCTTGTCATCACGGGAAAAGTAAGCAGACGTAGAGACCCGGGTATAGTCATAATTAGCCCAATACTCTTCAAAGGATGCATCCGCTTCTTTGCGTGTTGTGTAGCCCAGCTCTACCATTTTATCGAGAACTGCTTTTTGCCGGTCCCGCGCAATGTTTGGATTATCCAGTGGATTGTACCGTGCGGGGCTGGAAAGCTGGATAACCAAAATAGCTGCTTCCGCCAAAGAGATTTCCCGCGCGCTGTGACCAAAATAGTACTTGCTTGCCGCTTCTACGCCGTAGGTGCCGGCGCCCATATACATTTTATTCAAGTACAGTTCTAGGATTTCATTCTTGCTGTACCGCCGCTCAAGCTGCAGGGCCCACCAGAGTTCTCTCAGTTTTCTGGTAATTGACCGTTCCGACCGGTCTAGATAGAGGGTTCCCGCAAGCTGTTGAGTAATGGTAGAACCTCCGCCAAGGTTTTTTCCTATAAGCTGTCCGACCACGGCGCGCATGATGGCTTTAAGACTGAACCCATGGTGCTTATAAAAATCGGGGTCTTCCCGGGCCAGTACCGCGTGAATAAGATGGGGCGGAAGTTCCTTGAGGGTTATTATTTCCCGTTTTTCTTCCGCGGAGAATTCGGTAATAACCCTGCCATTAATATCCAAGAGTTTGGATGGTAAGGCTGGTGAAAAATCGGTAAAATTTTCCTGATTTTTTATATTTATCGTTTCTGCCACAAAGAGACCGACACCGATGCCCAGAAAGATCGCTGATAATAGAATAAGGATCGTCACAAGGCGCAGTATTGTTTTTTTGTGCGGTTTTTTTAAGGTTAATGCCATGTCCCTGAGCCTACGGAAGGCTTGCCTTTTTGTCAAGCGAGCAAAAAAAGGGGATGTCCTCAAGTTATTGGACATCCCCTGCCGTAGTGGCTGTCGGAAGTATAGCGGTTTGGGAGGGGAACTATAGGTCCGACATTGATATCATCGGAATTAACCGAAACTTCTTAACCATTTTATTCGTCTTTAATGTCCACATCGATGATAAGGGCGATCCGGTATGTTTTTCCCTTTTCTATTAAAAGCTGCTTAATTACCGAATAATCACCAACCTGGAACCGCACCGTATGCAGCCCTGGTTCAACCAACTGGGACTGGCGCGGATTTGTCACCAGTGTGTCATCAAAAAATATCTTTGTGTTTTCTGGTGCTTCAAATACAAGCAGCGGTGTGGTGTCTCGTAAATCAATAGTTAGATCCGCAGTTTTTGCCCGTTCAATGAAAAAAGTACGGCTTTCGGTACGGAAATCTTCCGAGACGATGCTCAGATGATGCTCTCCGGTCTTTAAAATCCTTTCTTTAGAATAATCTGGAATGACAGCCCCATCAATCAAAACGGTAAAGGGCCGGTCTTTCATAGCCTCTGGAGTTTTAATATTCAGCCTGAGGGCTCCCTCATCGGCCACAATAGGCCGGACAGTCAATACAAACTCCATAGTTTCCACTTCTTCTGATAATCCTTTAATAAGGGGCATGAGTCTCAGCACCAGGGGGAATGACTGGGGCGGAATGATCCCTGTCGGCACCGTTACATAGGGGCTGGTTTTTAGCCCATGGCCTTGACGAAGGGGAATCTGATAAACCGCCTGGAGTTTCGCGGGAATAATTTCAAAGGCAAGACGCTCAAGATCAAAATCGATGACTCCAGGTTTTAGTATTTCTTTATTCCCTTTGTAGATAGAGAGTCCCACGCTGCTGCGGTATTTTAGGTAAATTTGAGGAACCTTAAGTTCAAGCTCTATACCTCTGAGAAAAGCTGCATCCTGTGTGAGGCTTACTACAACTGAATCGATGTAGGTAAGAGTGAGACTTTTACCCTCCGGTTTATGAGGAGAAACTTCGATTGAACCCTTAAGGGTAGTCCTGAAGGTTTCTGCCTCTAAGGGGGCGAGAATGGATAGTAAACAAGCAAGGGCATAAAGCCTGACTTTCATCAATTCTTTCCTTTCCCTGGCAGGAGCGGAGCTGGATCACGAGCCTTGCCTTCCTGCCGTAATTCAAAATGTAAATGGGGACCGGTTGTTTGTCCAGTCATTCCAACCGTACCAATAACTGTACTTGAACGTACATAACTCTGCAAGCTGGTTTGTATGCTTCCCAGGTGTCCATATACACTGGTCCACCCTCCTTCATGGGTGATAATGATATAGTTTCCATATACTTCATCATAACCCACCTTGGAAACAACCCCATCTCTGCAGGGGTAAACGGGGGTCCCGACAGGGGCTGCGAGATCCAGACCTTCATGAACTTTAACAGTACCGGTGACTGGATTTTTTCTGAGTCCAAAGCTGCTTGTTATACGTACTTCCGGTAAGGGATAACGAAAGGCAGCGTTCAGAAAAAAGGCCCTTTCTGTACCACTGAAGCCCTGGTCGGGGAGACAATAGAGATCAAGTGGTTTCTCCTCTGGATATATCCTAAGCAAGAACGCATTTTTATCTTTATATGCATTGGAAATAAGTTTTTCTAGCTCGGTTTCTGCCTTGAGCGGAACGAACAATGCGGGCAGTGAGGGAAGTAAAAGTTCTTTGCCTGGCTGCAGTAACGAAGGATGTTCAAGGCGGTTTAAGGTGGCAATGGTCTCATAGGGTATAGTACACCGTGATGCAATAGTGAATAGATCTTCCCCGTTTTTTACGAGGTATCGATAAACGGTTAATCCTTGGGCCAGCTTTTTTATCCCATCCGATTCTGAGCCTAGCAGTCCCTGCCGGTAGCGGGCCAGAAGCATGCGGTTTTCTTCCACATCCTGTTGATATTGGATAAATGCTGGGTCTGAATTGTTAAGGGCTGCTATGTGCGGATGACGAAATGAGGGGGCAGTATAGGCATTGGAGTAGGTTAAAAAGAAAAAGTTGAGGATACTCGCAATAATGGTAATCTTATGTTTATACATCATTGGCAAAAAAAAACCGTCCAAGCAAGGGCCAGGCCAGCAAAAGCGGCAGAGCCTTGACATGAACGGCTTAAAAAGGAACAGAACTTCCTTAGCCAGCGATAATGGCTTTGGTGGGGCAAACCCCGGCACAGGCGCCGCAGTCCTGGCATTTATCAGGATCAATCCAGCGCATTCCGTCCTTTTCAGAAATAGCTTCAACAGGGCACTCGCCTTCGCAGGCGCCGCAGTTTACGCATGCATCAGTTACCTTGTATGCCATGAATAACCTCCAAATTAAGGTGGGATAACTGAAAATAGCACATTACTTATTTACTTTGCAAGTACCCGGGGCTAACCGGAAAAAATAGGCTTATTAAACCATGGGCAATTGGAATTCAAGCTTCCATTAAGCTAGATTTGTACCTGGGAGAATAACATTGTATGGTTTTATTACGCACTTTTAAAAAAACCTCCGTTTCAGTTTTATTGGGATTTGTAGTATTACTGTCTGGCTGCAGCAAAGATTCTTCGCTGTTTCAGGCTAGCCTAAAGGAAAGCCCGAAGAGCAGCCCTTTAATGACTGAAGCCGCACCAGCCCTGTCAAATCGCAGCGCGGTTCAAAGCAATAAAATGCTTGCCTCCGATGAAGCTTCACCGCAGGCAGCTCCTACAGCCAGTGGAATGAATCCTTCCGCGGTTATTCCTGAGGGACGAAAACTTATCTATACGGCCAGTATTACTATAGCTATTCCCAATGTTCAAAATGGGGCTAAAAAGTTAGAAGCCCAGCTTGTCAATTTTAAAGCCTATGTGGCTTCCCAAGATTGGTATGAAAATTCAGTAACCTACGAGATCAAAGTTCCCGTGGACCAGTTTGGCCCGCTCATGGAAACCTTAGGAGCTTCAGGCAAGGTACGCCGAAAAAACGTTCAGGCCCGGGATGTCACCGAATATTACTATGATCTCGAAAATAGGGTTAAGAATAAGCGGATTTTGGTAGAACGATACCAGACCTATCTAAAAAATGCTAAAACGGTAGAGGATCTCCTGAATGTGGAGCGTTTCTTAAACGATGCAACTACGGAATTGGAAAGTCTGGAAGGAAATTTCCGGGGCCTTGTAAAACAGGTCGATTACGCCACAATCAATTTGACCATAGAGCCGGAAGTCTCAACCGGTACCGGTGAACCTAGTTTTTTTGACCAGCTTAAAAATCTGTTTGCAGCCTTTGGGGCATTTTTACAAACTGTTTTAGTTATATTGATTGGCACTGTGCTGTATGGCGTGCCCTTGGTGCTCCTTGCGGCCCTGCTCTGGTGGCTGCTATTAGGCCGGATCGGGCTACTGCGCAAGCTCTTTGCATTGGTTACTGCAAGGAAAAAATAAAAACCCAGGCCGCCTGGTCGCGACAGGGTCGATCTTCGGTTCACATAGAACCTGGGTAATAAAAAAGGGGATGTCCTTAATATTGGACATCCCCTTTGTAATTTCGGGCAAGGCGGACTCGAACCGCCGACCCCAAGTCCCCCAGACTTGTACGCTAACCACCTGCGCTATTGCCCGGAACGTGATGCACCATAGCATAGGCGGCCCGTTTGTGTCAACAGTTGGTCTAAATGTGTTGTTCTTTTCCTCCCGTTTTGTGCTATCCTGTAGTATATGCCCTCTCAAGTAGCGCACATATTATTCGGACAGGAACTTATCCGCATCTGCGAAGGCTTATTGGCGGAAAAATACGGCCAGAGGTTCGATGAACCGATACAAAAATTAAAAAATCAATATTTTTCAGTCTTCGCCCTTGGCTGCCAGGGCCCTGATATTTTTTACCATAGCCAAAGGCGCCGGCCGGTAGCGATAGAATACGGAAGTCTTTTGCACCGCAGGCATTATGGCAGCTTTATGACTGTTTTACTTAAGCGTACCCTCAGTTCTGCTCTGACAGGTCTGGGGGCCTATGCATTAGGTTTTCTTACCCATGCTTATCTGGATCGGGCTGCCCACCCCTATATCGTTTACAAAGCTGGCTGGGTATCTCCGGAACGGCCCGAGACGGCAAAATATGCCCGTTTGCATGCCTTTTTTGAGCGTATACTCGATGTGCAGCTTTTAGAACTCCTTGAGGGGATACATATCTCTGCATGGAACCAGGATAGAATCTTAACCCGGGCCTGCGAAGAGCCACCGGTGTATCTGGTTGAAACCCTTGCCGATGCGCTGAGGTCAACCTATCCTGAACGGGCAGGGAAGGATCCCCTTTTGAACCAGCGCATAGAAAATGCCCTTCTGGATGCAGCCTCTTTTTATCGGACTACCAATCCGCAGAGAACTTCGATGAATTATAGAAAAATAGATGAGGGGCTCTATCTCAAATATGACCAGACTCCCGCATCGGTAGCCCTCATCTATCCCGAGGGTTTTCCCCTGTCAGTCGATTATTTAAATCTTGCAGAGCGACCATGGCGGCATCCCTGCCAGCAGGGCTCTGTAGACCACCGATCGTTCATCAACCTGTTTTTGGATGCCTGTCAAAAAGGGGCTCATTTTTTGTTCCAATTTATCTCTAGTTTTATCGAAACTGGACATGTACCCTCCAATTCTGCAGAACTTATCGGAAATGGAGGTCTTTCGATCTGCGACGAAGCAGGGCAGCCCTGCAAGCCTGTTTGGTCCGATCCCCTCCCGCTGGACCACGTTTTGGAACAGCAATTTCTGCTCCGAACTGCCTGGTTCGGCCGTTAAAGGGAGCGGGAACTTTTGTTTCATCTCTTGAATACAAAAAAATAATAACTATAGTTTTAGGAGGAGGCTCTATGAAACTGAAAGGAAAAATGATTCTATACCTCGCGCTGCCTTCTGCCCTTGGACTTATTGGATTAAGTCTCATTATTGGGTTTTCAGTGGCTTCTATGAGCCGGGAATCTGTGCTCAGCCTTACGGAACTCAACACGCAAAGCCGGGCTGCAGAGATCGGGCGCTGGCTCGAGGGACACCTCAACAATGTTAAAAGAACTGCCGGCAACAATGAAATGAAAAGCGGCGATATAAACCGCATACAAAACTATATTATGTCCCGGCAGGCCAACTTGCCTAAGGATGTGGCTTATGAATATTTCAGCGACCTCGAGGGCAATTACTTTACTTCCGCTGGCGGAAAAGGCAACCTTGCTTCCCGGGAGTATTTTAAACAGATTGCAGCCGGCGCAGAGTATGTAGTGAGCGAAGGGCTCATATCCCTTTCCACGGGGAAAGCCATGACCTTTGTGGTGCTGCCCCAAATGAATAGCAGCGGAAAGCGGATTGGACTCACTGCCGCAGCGGTGGACCTGGAAACCATTTCTGGCATCGTAGCGGGTATTAAATACGGCCAGGCCTATGCGGCAATTATTGATAGCAAATTTAACGTTATTGCCCACCCTAATAAGGACTTGGTGCTCAAAGCTAATTTATCTGAACCTTCTAAGCTCGGGTATCGGGAAATGGAAGGGGCTATAGAAGCGATGCGGCAGGGGAAAACCGGAAGCCAGCACTACTGGGACGACAAGGGTGTAGGGAAATACCTTGTATATGCGCCTGTCCCGCTGAGCCAGGGTTGGTATTTTACCATGGTTATTCCCGATAGCCAGATTAACGAAGCCCCCTCTAAAATTGTTTCCATGGTTGCGGCTATATCGTCGGTTATTATCTTGCTCCTGGTGCTTATTATTCTGCTTGCGATCAATAATCTTACTAATCCGATTCGCCTTGTTTCTTCGGTAATTCAAAATCTTGGGAAAGGCCAGGTTTGGGTTGATGAAACGACGGACGAGCAGCTACAGAAGGCCCATGCGTCTCGGGACGAGGTGGGAGAAGCGGTACAGGCGACGACGATGCTGATGAGAACCCTCACTGATATTGTGCATTCGATTCAAACTGCAGCTTTGGAGGTGGAAAAGGGAGCCGCTGCCATCAGCCAGACTAGCCAAAACCTATCCCAGGGATCGACAGAACAGGCTGCCAGCGCAGAACAGGTCTCTTCTATGATTGAAGAAATCAGTTCCACCATCAAACAGAGCGCGGACAATGCGGCCAGCACGGAGCAGCTTGCCCGGCGTGCTTTGGAAGATGCCCGTCAGGGAGCCGAAGCGGTGCTGCAATCGGTAGAAGCGATGAAATCTATCGCGGCAAAAATCAGCATTATTGATGAGATTGCCAGGCAGACGAACCTGTTGGCCCTGAATGCGGCCATTGAGGCTGCCCGTGCTGGAGAAGCCGGTAAGGGCTTTGCCGTGGTTGCCAGCGAGGTCCGGAAGCTTGCGGAGCGGAGCCAAACTGCGGCAAACGAAATATTGGGAATCTCCAGGCAAAGTGTTCAAACGGTGGAAGAAGCGGGGCACCGGATTACGAATGTGCTCCCCGACGTGCAGAAAACTGCTGAATTAGTACAGGAAATCAGCGCCGCAAGCCGGGAGCAGAGCATTGGTATTGAGCAGATTGTTTCGGCAATCATGCAGCTCGATTCGGTTATTCAACAAAACGCCAGCTCCAGTGAAGAACTGGCCTCCATGGCGGAGGAGCTTTCTTCCCAGTCCATGTCGCTGAGGCAGACTATTCAATATTTCTCTCTGAAAGAGGCGGATGTTCATGTGGTTCCCTCTAGTTCTTCCCGGGCTGCGACAATTAAAGGGCCCATACCGCAGGATGTGCCTAAGGAGAACAAGATCCAGCGGGTACTGCCAAAGCGTCCGATGCAGCTTCCCTCAAAGGAAGAAAAAAAGATTCCCATGCCGGAACACAAGCCAGAGGTGATTAAACCGAGCTCTGACCGAAGCATTATTCCCCCGCCCACGGCAAGCGATGATGATTTTGAGGAATTCTAGGGTATAAAAAAGGGGCAATCCGGATGTCGGATTGCCCCCTGATTGATTCTATTGCAACGCTTTTAGAAGGGCAGTACCGAAGGATCGTAGTCTTCTGGCGGTATAAAGCCAAGAAGCTGGATACAGGTTGCGGCCAACGAACTGATGCCGAGGCCGGATTTCAGGTTTCCTTCTCCGGCTTTGTAGGCGTATTCGCCCTTGTGTTCCGGATCGTAAATGATACACGGCACAGGGTTAAGACTGTGGCTTGTCTTGGCCTTGGGTTGGCCATCTTCTTTGTAGATAACTGCACCGGTCTTTTTATCGTGTTCAAACATGTCATCTGAGTTCCCATGGTCAGCGGAGATGACCATAATGCCGCCAGCCTTCTCTACCGCCTTGGCAAGACGCCCAAGCTGCAGGTCCATGGCTTCCATGGAACAAACGACCGCTTCGTAGTTGCCTGTGTGGCCCACCATATCGCCATTGGGATAGTTAAGCCGGATAAAATTGTATTTTCCCGATTCAATCGCTTCCAGGACTGCGTCGGTAATTTCAGCACATTTCATCCAGGGCCGCTGCTCAAAGGGCAGGACATCGCTGGTAATTTCTACATAGTCTTCCAGTTCTTCACTAAACTTGCCGGTCCGGTTCCCGTTAAAGAAGTAGGTAACGTGTCCGTATTTCTGGGTCTCTGAAATCGCCAGGGTCCGCACCCCTGAAGCTGCAAGGTATTCACCCATGGTCCGGTCTATGGCAGGGGGGCTTACCAGATACCGCTTGGGTACATGCATATCCCCATCGTATTCCATCATGCCGGCATACACAACCTTGGGCCTGCGGATCCGATCAAATTTATCAAAGTCGTCCTGTTCAAAGGCGGCGGTCATTTCTAATGCCCGGTCCCCGCGGAAATTAAAGTAAATGACCGAATCGCCGTCTTCTATAGTACCGATTGGTTTTCCATTATCGGCAATGACAAATTCTTTAAGGTCCTGATCGATGATGCCGGGAATTTCCTTGCGGTAGGTTTCCACCGCTTCTCGGGCGGATGAGAACTGACGGGCAGTTCCCAAAACATGGGTTTTCCAGCCCCGTTCTACCATGGACCAGTCGGCGCCGTAGCGGTCCATAGTAATCCACATGCGGCCGCCGCCGGAAGCGATGCGGGCATCAAAATCCGCATTATTAAGACTCTTAAGATAGGCCTCGAAGGGGTCAACATATTCGAGGGCGCTGGTCTCGCCCACGTCCCGTCCATCAAAAAGAACATGGATCCGTACCTTTTTTATTCCCTCTTCTTTTGCCCGTTGAATCATGGCTTTCAGGTGATCAATATGGCTGTGTACGTTACCGTCGGAGAAAATGCCTATAAAATTGAGCGCTCCCTTGGAGGCCTTTACGTTGTCAATTACTTCCCGCCAGGCCTTACCCTGGAACATGGCACCGCTTTCGATAGATTTAGAAACCAATGCGGCTCCCTGGGAAAAGACCCGTCCGCAGCCAATGGCATTGTGGCCCACTTCGCTGTTGCCCATGTCTTCGTCGGAGGGGAGTCCTACCGCAGTTCCGTGGGCTTTAAGGCGGGTATGGGGGCTTTTTGCCTTAATCGCTTCTAGATTGTACATTTTGGAATCG